>DOFS01000579.1 GCA_003523945.1 Nitrospiraceae bacterium
CCGGCCAACAATCCCATGACCACCGCAATGCTGAGAAATGTTTGAATGGCTTTTAACATGGTCTACCTCCTCTGTAATTGTGTAATGGTTTAAATAGAACTTTTAAGTCTTTTCTCACACGTGTTGAAAGTACGCTTATCCTAAAGGATGGAAGTGCATTGGCTTCAACAGACAAAACTTGGCCATACCTTGAACATTTGTCTGAGATTTCAATTTGATTTCCATGTACAAGAACCAACAATCTAAACATGGTTTACCTCAATGGCATATTTTTTCAACCAGCCATTTACAGGACGAGGCCCGGTTTTCCAGACGAAGACTATATACAACATCCCTGATCGGCCCGCCTCACTAATACAGCCGAATCAATTAAGCAAAGAGATCTCAATGAGGATATGCTAACTTTTACGCGGTGCACGTAGGTATGTGGTCCATACCCCTATTTCGAACTCCGAGCAAACATACCCGGGAATTTTGCCCATATGGATCTGGTAAAAGAAGCCAAACAAACCGTTAAAAATCGACCGGTAGAAAAGCTCCTCTCACCCTTGGAGGATTTCACCAAACAAAATGCCTCTGGGGGCATTGTTCTATTGGTGTGCACGGCCATTGCCTTGTTGCTGGCCAATTCAGTTTATGGCGATCTGTACTCGGCCTTTTGGAATCTCCCTTTTACCATTGGTATCGGTCCCTATCTCTTAGAAAAACCGATATTACTGTGGATTAATGACGGATTGATGGCCATTTTCTTTTTTGTCATTGGACTCGAAATCAAACGGGAAATATTGGTCGGGGAATTATCCGAACCCCGTCAGGCCATTCTTCCCATTGCGGCTGCTATTGGTGGAATGATTGTTCCGGCATTGGCATTTCTCATGCTCAATTTCCAGACCCCCCACAATTCCGGTTGGGGGATTCCCATGGCCACGGATATTGCGTTTGCCATTGGCCTGCTGGGTTTATTGGGATCGAAGGTTCCATTTTCGGCAAAAATTTTCCTCACCACTCTGGCTATCGTTGATGATCTCGGAGCCGTCCTGGTCATAGCCTTTTTCTATACCTCACATATTTCATGGATCAGCCTTGGAACCGGCTTAGGATTCTTAACCATCCTCATGGGTGCCAACCGGATGGGCATTCGTTCTCCCGTCATATATGGACTGTTCGGGATCGGTGGCTTGTGGTTGGCGTTTCTTTTTTCCGGCCTTCATCCAACGGTTGCCGGAGTGCTTGCCGCTTTGACCATTCCTGCCAATTCCGCCATGACAAAAAATGAATTTGCTCATAAAAGCCAAAAATTCAGTCAAGAATTCCAAAAGGCTGAAGTCCCGGGTGTCTCAGTGTTAGGAAATGAAGACCAGGATCAGGCGATCCAGGCTCTCGAAACGGCCAAGGATTTGATACAGCCCCCGCTTCAAAAGCTGGAACATGCCTTATACCCGTGGGTCACATTTGCCATCATGCCAATTTTTGCCTTGGCCAATGCCGGCGTGGTCATTGCGACCGACTTCTCCTCACTCGTCAACGATTCCCTTTCGCTTGGAATTGGACTGGGCTTGGTCGTTGGCAAGCCATTAGGAATATGTCTTGGAGCCTGGCTTGTCGTTCAATTTGGCAGTTCTGTTCTTCCCTCTCACCTTCGCTGGCCACAAATTATCGGGCTGGGATTTATGGGAGGTATTGGATTTACGATGGCCATTTTCATTGCGACCTTGGCGTTTCACGCACCTTCCGATTTACAAACAGCGAAATTGGCCATTTTAATCGCCTCCTGTCTATCTGCCTGTATCGGCCTACTCCTTTTATCGAAATCCACCAACCCGACTACCGGTGAACCTACCTCTGAGAAATAAGTTTTCTCACCTCTTCCTCCCTTCCATCCCTTTTTCTTTCTTTCCACCGTCACAAGAAACTGTGTAGTCAAGCCAGGGTTTTCCCCAGGTCTCACTGGGAAAGATTAAGGATATAAATAAATATCGTTTCTTTCTGATTTCTAAAATTTCAATAACCAAAGGAGAGTTACATGTCCCGCACGACAATTGTTTGTCAGACCTCAAGGATTCCGTCCAGAAAGCCCTCCACGAAAAACTTGTGTCTGTTAGGAACATGTTTTTTGATGGTGAGTCTTAGTTTATCCGGTGTGGTGTTTGCTCATGAAGGAAACGGTCCACAAAGGAATGAATCCTTATTGGCAGGGGAACGCGTCATAACCGGAACGGTAGAAGAAGTCAGAGGGGAACAAGCCAAAGTGGATACGGGGGAAGGGCAACCCAGATACCTTCCAATGAGTCTCCGTGAAGAGAAAGGGCTTTCAGATCTGAAAAAAGGGGATCGCGTTGAAATAACCGTTAACGATCAAAACCTTATTGTGGATGTTCATCTGGCCGGGGAAGAGTCTCAACATCGGATCGTGCATGGTAGGTTGGCCCAACCACTCGTAACCGGGCACAAAAAAGCGGTGATTCAGTCAAAAGAAGGTCAGGAAGAATCTCATCCCATCAGTCCAATGGCCATGAGCAAGGTGGCTTCCATCCCGGTTGGCGCAGAAGTCGCCTTTCTCATCGATGAAATGAATCAGATCGTTGATGTCACATTTGAGAGTAAAGAAAAGGTGGACCAAGCCCAGGAGGCCAAGACAAAGAAGACTCCGCTGAAAGGGAATTTCAAAAAGGTTATGGGAACCCTGAAACAACCCCTCAAGGATAATAAAATCTCCGTTCAACAGAATGGTCAAAAGGAACACCGGTATGAAGTGCGTCCTCTGATTCAGGAAAAGTTCAAAGATCTTTCTCCTGGGCAAGAGGTCGTCCTATTTGTGGATGATGAGGATAAAGTCACCGATGTGGCCTATATCGGGCAAAAGTAAATGCCTACCAGACACAACAGTCAGATTTTTCGGTCAGTGACGTAACAAGAACACCGCGACACATTCAGGACTCCAGGAGAGATGGCAGGCTTTGGGTCTTGTCTCATCCTGGAGTTCCCCAACATCCCCACCGTCCAATGGTCCCAGAATTTTCATTTCTTCAATCCTACAAAAAAACGTCTAGCTACGGTCTTTAAAGGTCAGTTCAGCAATGCCGGACTTATCCAACTCGCCTTTCCCCAGCTTCACCAACCGCTGATATTGCTCCAACGTCGCTTTAGCCAAAGGCAGGGTCAGGCCAACGGATTCAGCCAATCCATAGGCAATCCCGGAATCTTTGGCCGCATGGGCTGCAGAGAAATAGCATTCGTGATCACGATTTTGCATGTCGGCTCCATCGGTTTCCAAGACCCGTGACGCTGCTCCGGTTTGACTGAACACCTCACGCACCATACCCAAATCCAATCCCAATGCCGCGCCAAGGCCCAAGCCTTCCGCCAAGCCAGCCGTATTGATATTCATCACCATATTGACCAAGGCCTTCATCTTTGATGCCTGCCCCGCCAATCCAATGTATCGTAATTTGGCACTGAGATCTTCTAAGAGAGGCGTGGCCCGCTCAAAAACCTCCTGTTTTCCGCCACACATCAAATACAATGTTCCCGCACGTGCCTGATCAATACTACTGGCCATGCAAGCTTCCAGAGCCTGCCCGCCACGAGCTTCAACTTGCTCCTCGATTTCAAGATGAACCTGAGGAGACAACGTGGCACAATTCACAAACAACCGGCCCTTGGCTCCACTCAGAAGACTTTCCCGATTCTTCTCAGAAAAAATTTCACGCATCGCGTGGTCGTCAGTGACGACGGTCAGAATAATGTTGGATGATTCTGCCACCCGGGCCAGAGTCGGCGCGACTTCGCCCTGAACTTGCCGCGCGACCGATTCAGCTTTTTTAAGGTCGGTATCGAACACCGACACCACCTGATACCCCACCTCGTCCAGTCGCAGCGCCATATTGGCTCCCATCAGTCCGACTCCCACAAACCCTATTCGTTCCGCCTTCTTATTCATCATCCACACCCTTTCCTTTCTTCTGACCACAACATTAGACCCGTATTTGCTTCATGTTCGGAATACCCACTCTTTTCCTCATCCCTCATTCACAACATTCCTTACATCTAAACCCCTCACCCTGGTTATCTGTACTCTACCGAAGGCGTTGTAACGCCTCAACCTCATATTCGACTACTAGGCTGAACATGGTCCATTCATGAGCATGCGCGAATCCTTCAAACAGCACTGGCCGGAATATCTCATGGAGGCCGCAGGACTGGGACTCTTTATGGTCTCCGCCGCAACCTTTGCTATTTTCCTGGAGCATCCGGTTTCTCCTTTTCGACAAAGTCTTCCGGACGCGACGGTTCGACGGTCCCTGATGGGATTGGCCATGGGCCTTACCGCCATCCTCATCATCTATTCCCCCTGGGGAAAACAATCGGGAGCACACCTGAATCCCTCTGTCACACTGACGTTTTTTCGCTTAGGAAAAATTCGGACGTGGGATACGGTTTTTTACGTTCTATTTCAATGTCTAGGAGGGGTGTTAGGGATTCTGTTGGTCTCTTCGGTAGCAGGAGGTTTCCTGTTAGACCCTTCGATTCATTATGTCGCCACACTCCCCGGACCTGGGGGTGCAGGACCGGCCTTTGTTGCAGAATTGTTCATTTCATTCGGCCTGATGATTGCTGTGTTAGTCTCAAGCAATCATCCTCGGCTTTCTCGATACACGGGAATCTTCGCCGGCATTCTCGTGGCCACGTATATCACCATCGAAGCGCCATTTTCCGGGATGAGTATGAATCCGGCTAGAAGTCTGGCCTCCGCCCTGCCAGCCTGGCTTTGGACGCATTTTTGGATTTATCTCACAGCCCCGGTGTTTGGTATGCTATTGGCGGCTGAGACCTATCTCCGAGTGGCGGGCTTCCAAAAAGTCCGGTGCGCCAAACTTCATCATCACAATTCAAAACGATGCATCTTCCGTTGTGGCTACCATGAGGAACTGCCCTCGAAGACCTCAACTCTTCAAGCATCAGTCTGAACTCACCCATTCACTTGTTCCCAGCCAAAGGAGGCTGAGATGATTTGTATATGCGGAGCACCCATCTTCCATGTTGAATTCGTTCAAACCGTCAGGGATGGCCGCGTGCCCTTTGAGATCTACCACTGGCACTGTCCCGCCTGTTCCACCTTGATGGAAGAACTGCGGTTGAAGACAAACACAATTCATCAAACAGTATCCACCCTCGCCTATCCTGTTAGACCCGTCTGTACAATGAAGAAGCCGACGGGATTGGAATTGTGTGTATAAACAAGCCTCAGCCCAAAACCACAAACCAAGCGAAACCTTTAGGTTGCTTACACAAATTCCGCAAGATCCGGCAGTAAACAACAACAATCAAATGTATACGATGCTGCCTCCCACCTTCACCAAGAGGCTGTTGAAAAACCCGAAACGGTTCAACAGGGCAAACCGTTAAAATCATCCCTTCACTTTTCCTGTAGGGATCCAGGATGTTCAAAAGGCCCGTCCAGCAAGGCCAAAGACCCTTTGGCGGGCGAAGCGTATGGAGGAGTACGTGAGCATGGCAAAGGGGCGACCTGTCTGCACGCTTGCGCGTCGAAGCGTCCTTCAGCGCGTAGACGCGAAGCCGATCCAGCTAAGGCAGGGAACGCCGCTGGCGGACTTTTTCAACATCGTGCTAAGGATAATTTCATCCTGTTGGATAGCCAGGGCCAGGCCCGGCCGATGGATTCGGCCGCTTTGGAAGGGCGCCACAGGCCCTTTGTAATTCAGACGGCGGCGCTCCACCATGAGATACGGTGGATAGCAAAGATGCTTAGAACCTTGCCTATTTCAACATTTGCCGTTGAATTTCCTGCTTGCGTTTCAACGTGAGCTCCACAAAAAGCTTCACAGTCGGAACGGACGGGGTTGATCGGTAGTGCAGTTCCGTGGGAATGGACGGCTTCTGATTTTGGATTGGAACAAACACACACCCCTTCGTATACAAACTGCGGACACATCCTGGCACAATCGATACTCCAAGACCGGCTGCGACTTCGGTGAGTACTGTTTGCATATTGCCCGGCTGATTCAAAATGACTGGCGAAAATTTTTCCCGCTGGCACGCACTAATAATCTGATCAAACAACCCTACGGCTTCACTGCGGATGAATAACACAAATGGGTCTTTCCCCAGTTCACGCAACCGCAACCGTTTGGCCTTGGCCAGCATATGAGTTTCAGGAAGGACGGCTATGAGCGTATCCACATAGATTTCCTCTGCGGAAAAACCGATACCTTCATAGTTACTCATGGGGCGGGAAAACCCCACATCCAACTGTCCCGCTGAAAAGGCGTCAATTTGTTGGCGCACGGTCATTTCCTGAAGGCTGATCTGAACCTTAGGGTAGAGAGCTGAATATCCCCTCACCAACTCGGGCATAAAACTGAAGCAGGCAGATGCGAGGTACCCAATGCGCAAGCGTCCAATTTCTCCACGGGCCGCCCGTAGAACATGCTCCTTCACCTGCTGCTCGCGGGAAAGAATGTCATGCGCCTCGCGCAGTAAGCTGTCCCCAGCTGCCGTAATCTTTACTTCCCTGGTGTTGCGCCAGAACAGACGTACGCCCAGTTCATCTTCCAGGTCAGCGATCTGCCTACTGATCGCAGGCTGCACGGTGTTGAGTTCTCGTGCGGCCGCGGAAAAACTTTTCAGTGAGGCCACCGCTATGAAACTTCTGAGGTTTCGGATTTCCATTATTTACTTATAGCATAAACGCATAGGTTTAATAAATTTAAAACATTTCTCTTATGAGGGTGTAGGTCTGTATTATAAGTAATGTGGCAAGGTTAAAGCTTGCTGGCTGAAACAGAAAGGAGAGGGACAATTATGGAGACAAGGAAACCGACATTCCCCGAAATATGGTCCGCGGGAGATAGCAGAAGTGTGACGCCTTTAGTCGTTTCCCTGTTCCTGTTCCACCTGTTTGCTGGATTCCCAGGGGTGGGGTTGGCACAGGAAGGGCCAAGTTCACTTGAGGAGTCAAGTGGGATTGAAGCCCAGAAATACACAACAGCGACTCAGAACGCTCCTACATTTTCGCAAAAAGAACTCGACCAAATGCTGGCACCGATTGCCCTCTACCCCGATTCGCTCTTGTCACAGATATTGATAGCGGCCACCTACCCCCTTGAAGTGGTGGAAGCAGCCCGATGGTCCAAGGCCCATCCCACGCCCAAAGGAGAACAAGCGGTGCAGGCCGCTCAAGAGCTGAATTGGGATCCCAGCGTCAAATCCATGTTGGCATTTCCCCAAATCCTCATGATGATGGATGAGAAGCTCACGTGGACGCAACAACTCGGCGATGCCGTTTTGAGCCAACAGCCAGCCGTGATGGATACGATTCAGACATTACGGCAGAGGGCTTTGTCTTCCGGAAATCTCACCTCCAACGACAAAATTCTGGTGACCCAAGTGGAGCAAAACATCCTGATTGCACAAGCCAACCCACGGATGATTTATGTTCCGTATTACGATCCCTTAGTCGCGTATGGGCCCTGGTGGTGGACGGGGTATCCGCCGGTGTATTGGCCCATCTGGCCTGGCTACATTGGCTTCGGATTCGGGGGAGGGTTCTCTTGGGGGTTGGGAATTGGAGTGGGGCCCGGATTTTTCTTTGGTGGCTTTAATTTCGCCCGCCATCAGGTTCTGATCAATAGAGGCGGCTTTAGACAGCCATGGCGACATTCTCCGGAACATCGACGAAGCGTTCCGTATCGAGACAATACCGTTCGTCAACCTCACGATCTTACCGGATCGGCCAGTCAGATTGAGCGGCAGGCGCAGGGATTCGACGGTCTTAGACAGGGAACAGATACTCAGGGGTCCCGGGCGCCTGGTAGTGAAAGGATCCAGCGGCCATCAAACGGGCCTCAAAACAGTAGAGGTGGGGGAGGTTTTGGGAGATCTCCTGGCGGAGGGGGTGGTCATGGCGGGCCTAGGTAATATCGGAGAAACGACCAGTGGCCCCCGAAGTACTTCGTTTTCAAATTCAGAGAGAAAGCTCAAAGCGGATTGAATTCAGTGACCTAACCTAAACCCGAATCCACCGGACTTTGCGCCACTCTGTTGACGGGGTGGATTTGTCCCATTTTGTTGGGGGACAGCAGGTCATCTCAGGGCAGTGTCAATAAGACCAGGATCATGGATCTCTATGCGTTGCTAACCCGATAAACCGATACTCTGACGCTGCGCAATCAATTGCGCACCGACCTTCGGCGTCCTTCAGGGGAACCCATGCACGAAGTCCACGCACTCGCCCCCATACTCATTCTGCTGGCGGTCGGCATCCTTGCGATCACGCTGATGCAACGAATCGGGCTCAGCACGATCGTCGGATACCTTATCGCGGGCATGCTGATCGGTCCATACTCGCTTGGCCTGATCCACGAGAGCGAGACCACGCACCTCCTGGCTGACCTCGGGGTCGTTTTTCTGCTGTTCGATATCGGGTTACACTTTTCGCTGACGAGTCTCTGGGGGGCCCGTCGCGATATCCTCGGGCTGGGACCGCTTCAGATCGTGTTATGCGGCCTCGCCTTCGGCGTGATCGCCATGGCCATGGGTCTTGGTCCGGAATACGCCGTGATTCTCGGTGGTGCATTCGCACTTTCCTCAACGGCGGTCGTGGTTCAGACTCTCGCGGAACGGGGACAACAAAGCTGTCCCGTCGGACTGACTGGCACGGGGGTCCTGATCTTCCAGGACATCTGTGCAATCTTCCTGCTGATTTTTGCGGCCTCCCTTGAAAACGGGGATTCTCCAACCGCCGAATCCGACCTCGCCGTCATCGCTGTTCTGGCAGTTTTGAAGGCTGTCGTTGCGTTTATCGTGGCGGTGGTGATTGGACGCTATGCCGTCAGGCCATTGTTTCGCTTTCTCGCGGCCACGAAAAACGAGGAGGTCTTCACTGCCACTGCGCTCCTAGTGGTCCTGGCGACGGCAGTCGCCACGGGGGGTGCGGGGCTGTCCCTCACACTTGGCGCGTTTCTGGGCGGCATGATCATCTCCGAAACACCTTACCGGCATGTGATCCAGACCGAGGCGAAACCATTTCGTAACCTGCTGCTCGGGTTCTTCTTCATCACCGTGGGTATGTCCCTGGACTGGCGCATCCTGTTCGGGCACTGGACCGAAATCCTCATCTTCTTGTTCGCACTCATCGCGATCAAAGCGGTCCTGGTCAGCACCGCAGCGAGGGTCTTCGGCTGGTCAACGCCGGGCTCTGTGCAACTCGGCTTCTTGCTCGCCCAGGGCAGTGAGTTGACCTTCGTGATAATTGCTATGCCGATGGTGCGTGAGGCATTGGGCGAAGGCCTTGTCGGGATAGTGATCACCGGCATCGCAACCAGTCTTGTGCTCACCCCGACCTTGGCATCTCTCGGCAACCGCTTGGCCAGGATGCTCAAGCGAAGGATCCCGGACTCAGTGTCGACCAATGCCACCCTGTCGAGTCCCGCGACCGCTCCGCTACTCGTGTTCGGCATGGGCGATGTCGGCCGTATGGTCGTGGATGCGCTTGAAGCGCACAACCTGCCTTACGACGCGATTGAGATGGACCATAACCGTTTTCTGGCTGCAAGTGCCGACGGCTACGCTGTGGCTTTCGGGGACCCAAGCGATGTTCGCTTGATGGGGACCCTTGCGTTTGCACAGCGAGAGACAACCGTGGTCACTATCGTCCGATACGAAGTGGCGAAAGCCCTGATGCCGATCATGCGTGATCGTTACCCAAACCTGACTCGCTTCATTGCTGTTGACACGGAGGAGGACAAGACAAGATTCGAGGCTGTCGGGATGCGCCCGATCGTCAACCGAAGCTTTCCGAGGGGAATCGATATCTCGGCCGCAGTATTACGCAATCAGCATGTGGATGAGGCGAAGATTCAAACTTGGATGCAGCGGCAGCAGGAACGAGCGCTCCAGGTTGCCGCCGACTGTGAGGAAAGCCGTGCCGTATCTGTTATGACTTGACCTGCGTTCCAGGGAGACGATGTCCAGAAATGGTTATCTCGCCGCTTTCATCAAAGTCGGGTATAGTACGCGACATCTATCTCCGGTCGGTGAACCGCTTGGGTCCGTATGCGGCCGGAGCAGACATTCTTCTATTCCACTAACTAAAACAAATCACGAAATGTTTGGGGGACTGGAATCACCTATGAGCGGACGGTCAACCCAAATCCGCATTCCTTCCCAAAATTCCCCAGATCCTTGTGATCAACCCCCAGTAGTTTTGCCACCAGATCAATTAGGTTGCGAGTCTCTGGGGTCAGTGGCCGATACCCCAGTGCACTATGCGGACGATGCGTATTTGATAGCCGCCGCCATTGTTCGATGATGATTTGAGCTTCTTGCAACGTGTAAAAGATTCCATTCAGCAACTCAACCTGAAGCTTTCCGTTAACAGATTCTGCCCACCCATTTTCCCAGGGATAGCCCGGCTCAAGGCATATGGGGCCGACCTCTATCTGCTGAAACCGTTGACGTAAGGCATGCACAATAAATTCTGGGCAGTTGTCGCTAACTCTGAGGATCCGGATTTCTATTATTTACTTATAGCTTAACCGTATAGGTTTAATAGAATTAAATTATTTCTCTTATGAGTCTGCAGAGGTGTATTCTAAGTTATGTCGCAAGGTTGGAGCTTGATGGCTACAACAAAAAGGAAAGGGACAATCATGGAGACAAAGATACCGTCATGCCCTGAAACAGGGTCCGGGGTCGGATTAACAATGGTCATTGTGGCCCTCTCCGCATTTATCTTCAGCCAAAACGTCATGGCAGAAGAGATGCCTTCCTTCACAACCGGTTTGGCCCAAACGGTCAATCCCGGCCTTTATACGTGCCATGAGGCGCAGGCGCGGGGAAGTGCCGTCGGAAGAATTGCAGCTGAGGATGGCACGGAGTGGATGGTGCCGGCTAAGACGAACTTCCAGAGTGCGGACAAGGCCTCTGACCTGTTCAATCAATGTAATGGTATCCATTTACATCGTCTTTCAGAACTTAACCCAAAGCCGATCCCTGTGATAGACGCCGGCGGTACCGAAAACTTTACGGTGTACATCTTTGCCGACAATTATTTCGAGTGGTACGTGAACGGCCGGTTGTTGGCCGTCGATGCCGTTCCCTTTACCCCGTTCAATAGCAGTGTCATCCGCTTTAAAGTTGATCGTCCGTTTTCTGTCGCTGTCCTGGCCGTTGACTGGGAAGAACATCTGGGCCTGGGCTCAGAGAAAAACAGAGGATGGGCCTATCATCCTGGAGACGCCGGGTTCGTTGCCGTGATCAAAGACGAACGTGGAAAGACTGTCACGATCACGAATGGCACCTGGAGGGCCCAGACATTTTACATTGCTCCACTGCAAGATCGCGCATGTCTGGTAGTGCAGAATCAGCGCAGAGACAGCTCCGCCTGTTCCACGGAAAGTGTTCAAGATGGCAGATCTTTTTCAGCAGCGCATTGGCCTATTCCGGATACCTGGTTCGCACCCGGCTTCGATGATAGTGACTGGCCGCACGCAACCGTCTTCACCAACGACACGGTTGGTGTCGACAACAAGCCAGCGTTCATGAACTTCACCGATATCTTTGATGATCCGAAGGCGGATGCCGAATTCATCTGGTCGGCGAATCTGGTTCTCGACAATCTGGTTTTACTACGAAAAACAGTCGAGTGATGTCCTGCGGACAAAGGCAAGAAACAGAAGCGACAGAGCGGTAATGGGCACTGAGCGTGACCAGGATAACGACAACCATGAAGACACGTGAAGTGGAATCCGTTCGGATAGGTTTTCACCAACACACAAGGAGCACATCATGACACGCACCATTCATCTACCCATCATGACCGTCTCTATTTTCACAGCCATGGTTTTTCTCATGGCCGGCATTGGACATGCGGCCACGCTCAGCGAGGGACACAGTAAGGTTGAAGAAAGGGTGACAGCCGATCAAGGGGGAGTCCTCGCGGTGAAAACATCCACAGGCACCCGACAGCTGAATGCGAATGACCCTCGTCGTATGACCATTGTACTCGACGAAAACGATGCGGTTATGGAGGCGCATCTCAGGGGTCAAGATGGCCGTCATCACTTCTACACCGGAAAATTATTGTATACGGGGAAAAGGCAGGAGGGAGTCAAGATGGAAACCACGGCTGGCGTAAGGGTGTTTCCCCTTGGTCGCCTCCAACTTAAAACCAAAGGCATTAAAGAGGGCACAATTGTTACGGTCGAAGTGAATGAAGCCGGCACTGTTATTGATCTTCACCGTGGTTCACATGGAGTCACAAGCATTTACGCCCTGCTGAAAACACCCGAGTGACGGTTTGGATGTAATTTTTAACCTACTGTCCTGAACAGTAAGGACATGAATGCCCGCAGAGGGTGACCAGAATAACGACAACCATGAAGACAACTGAAGTGGAATCCATTCGGATAGGTTTTCACCAATTTACAAGGAGAGTATCATGACACGCACCATTCACCTACCCATCATGACCGTCTCTATTTTCACAGCAATGGTTTTTCTCATGCCTGGCATTGTGAAGGCGGATACGCTCAGCGAAAAACACAGCAAGGTTAAAGGAGTGATGACAGCCGATCAAGGGGGAATCCTCACGGTGAAAACGCCCACAAGTAAACGGCAGCTGAATGCGAATGACCCTCGTCGCATGACCATTGTACTGGACCAAAACATTGCGGTTTTGGAGGCGCATCCCAAGGGTCAAGAAGGCCGTCATCGATGGCAGTCCTGGCACCTGGAGTGGCAGTACCAGCCCAACCATCCACGCTCATGGGAACAGGTTCTCATGCCTGGGGCACGCTCGCCACAACCGGCAACCCGTCCCTTTGCAGGCTGAGCCGGGCGGTACCGTGAGGTCGTCGGAAGAATTACAAAAGAAGGTGGGAAACTTACTGGATTTGAAAAAACAGGAGCATCTGGCGCCCAAGGCCCTCGTCACCCCGACCGGGAAAACGTATTCCATGGTGGTTTCCTCGAACATCCCGGGAACATTTATGTAGTCAGTGGGGCCCCAACGTGTCCGGGGGCCTTGCATTTGGAAGTGGCCTATGTAGAAATCTTTACACCCTAATTAGAAGGGACCGCCTACATGACGAAAGGAGCAAAGAATTTCCCGAAACAAAGCGTGCCTTATTAGGAATTTTGATTTACTTGTATATTGCACTCGCACCAATTCAGCGTGGCAAGAAGTCTGGTGAGACAAACTGAAGGAAAATTAAAATACAATGAAAGGTTTTCGGTCTCATGGCACGTGGGTGGACACAGAATATGAAATTGGTCTATGCCCTCCTTCTTCTTGTGTTTGCGCCAACGACGCTGTTGGCAGTTTCGGCCATTGATGATCTTCCGGATTTGACCGGGGGCGTCATTCCGTTGCTGTCCTACGACACAGGAGAAAGTGGGGGCGGCCAATTATTCTCGGGGGGTCGCCTTTCTTCTCGCGGAGAGGTTCATTACCTGGTTCGGATCAAAAACCAGTCCGGCGATCCGATCCTCGCCGAATCTCTGATTGTTGTGGTCCACAAGATCCAGGAAAGTGCAAGGCTACGGGACGTCACATTGGAACTTGATCTCCCGAATGCGGATGGCCACACAAAAGATGGACTACCGTATTTTCATGTTCCAGTGGATTCGATGCCGTATTTGCAACCGTATGCGGAGAGTCAGCCCTTTAAGCTCGAGATCAAGAACCCGAATCTGTTTCGCCTGTATCCACCGGTACTCCGTGTTTATGGTGCCCGACTGACTCCAGCTCAGGCATATCAGGACACACTGAAGACTCTCAATAAAGACAACGAACGCCGTAATTAAAGGATGATGACCTATGAACACACGTAAACAACGGACCCACGTGTTCCTGTTGCTCCTGGCCGTGCATTTGATTCTTGTCGGGACTTCATGGGGAGAATCGACATTCATGTCTCCACCCCCAGTGAGTGGTCGAGTGGTTTCCCCGGAAACCATCCTCCCAGCCGATGTTCTGGCTCGCGTGCAATGGTTTCGGGACGAGCTCGAAGCTATCCGGTTCGAAATGGGAGTCCCGAAGGATCGACGAATCACTCGCATGGCTACGAATGCCTTTCCGCATGAAGTCTACTTTCAAGCCGCCACGTTATTCATCAAGGCGGATCGCCTTGCGTTAGAGCTGAACGGCAGCACAGGCATTCGTCCGGATCCAGTCGCTCCGCTAGAGGTTCGTCCTTTCCACACCTGGTTGTTGGTGACGGCAGCGTATAATCGGCTGATGACGGTCAAGACCGAATTGGGCATTCAGGAGCGCTTTCCCGAGAAACTACAGCCGTCCTCAACCACACCCGTTGAAGTGGGCCGGGCCATCGTGCATAGCAACCGGCAACTTAACCTCATGCTTCAACGTCGATTTGTGCCCTCGGACGTATTTCAGCAAGTGTTGTGGGGAGTTGAATATGCCAATGCCCTACTTGCCCAATTTCCCGAGGCCCGGAATTCCAGGCTCTCCCCACCCCTGGAAAGGGGTAAGCTACCCGCCGACGTGTTTCTCCGGCTGGTCGAGTGCTTTGGACGTGTTGAGGAGATCGCTCATCTTTCTGGTATGGAAGTGCTACATCTGGATGTGACAGCCGCACAGCAAGCCGTACTCAACTTCGACATTCAACCCAGTGATGTATACGATTTAGCGACTCTATTGGTCTCTGACTTGACCTATTTGTACGGAAAAATCAAAGATCCTCGCTCAATCCAATCTGTTCCTTTTCCGGGTAGAAAATTTCCTTCACATGTCTACCAGCAAACCGCCGTGCTTTTAGGAAAACTCCGTGAATTGGAGAAACAGGTGAGGGCCAATCCTAATTGGACCCTTGAGCCAACGCTCGCTCATTAGAGGCTGTGTGTGGTTTGCGAAAAAATCAACCACTTCCAAATCTCCCTAGCGGGAGAAGGGCACAGGATAACATTCTGTCGACTCGTTACCCCGACCGGGGAAACTTATGTCATGGTGGCGCCGACGATCACCAAAAACAATTTCATCTTGTTCGATAGCCAGGGCCAGGCCAGAAGGATGGAGGGGGGCGATTAGGAAGGGCACCGCATGCCGTTTGTGGTCCAGACCATTGTGAAAGATGGCGGTACCCCCTGGTACATTAAATTCTGGCAATGGATTTCGGGGTAATCCCGCCACGGAACGTGGCCCCCCCCAGATGTTGGTTAATGCACACGTGAATAGGAGATCTTCACGACTTCCCCCGCTTTTCCCAATCCCGATTTTTTCCATTCTTGGGATAGCCCCCTTTTTTACCATTCATGATGATGCTCACCGCATGCATATGCTCGATATGAGCCGCATCAATGTCGGAATCGGGTACCAGCTCGAATTCCAACGTCTTTCCTTCCGATTTTTTCAGCGTCATCTTCGGCTGGTTCTCAAGCATACAATAATGAGGCAAGGTGACACGTTTCTGTGAGTCATCGTGATACACCGTCATCATCTCATGAGGCGTCCCCTCAGAGAGGGTCTCGACTATGGCACTCCCACCGGAAGTCACCCGGTAATGGGCCGTGACCTTTTGCGACTTCTTCCCCATATCCATCACCCCTTCCCACGATCCCGCAAGCTGCTTCATCTGTTCGAATCCGGAGACCCGACATGCGGTTTTTGCTCCTGGGCCATCGTTTGAATGGAACCGATACCCAAAAGCACACTGACCAGGAAAAAGATAGTTTTGTTCGATTTTATAGCGACTCCCTCCGTCATGAAAACATGGTGGTGTTGCCCGTGAGGGGGCAACAAGCCCATGGACCACATGAGCCTTTACGTCAGAAAAAAGTGGATCAGCACTCCATGTCATAAAAAAATTCTTCCTTCGCGATTTTCCCGTTCTCGACGGTATAGAGGCACATTTCTTTTATTGTCATGCGCTTTCCTGTGTGTTTGGGCGTCACATCGGCTAAAAAATGGACAATGAACCGATTCCCGTTTGGATAGGGCCCATCGACTTCCCGCTTATGTATTTCATGATTTTGTTCCCACCACGTATTTTTTCCTTTGATCGCATCAATCCCCTTTTGAGTTTGGTCCATATTAGGCATCGCCATCGCTTCCACGCTCACAATATTGGGACTATAAAGTTTATCGATGGCCTCCTGGTTCTTGCCCTGCTGACAAAGCGAGACGAGTTCTTTTCCGATTTCTAACACTGACATGATGAAATCTCCTTTGTTGAGGTATGAGATAGATAAAAATGACAACATGGGCCCAAGCCCGGGTTAAACGGAATGCTTAAAGGAATAGCATGCCGCCTCCTAGAAGTGAGGAATGAAATGAATGGGTTCTCCACCCCCTTATAGGTCTACCCTTCCCCGATAAGACCAATGGTAAATTCCCAATTCGACATTGGGCAATCACGAAAACATGGGAAAATGTAATTCCTCTTGAAAATCCTTAAAAAAGGAAGTGGGAAAACCAAAATTTATCGACACGGAAACATACCGGAAGACCATCGCGGAATATTAAGGGCAGGCCAGAAGGATATCTGACCCCTGACCCCGAATCGCGATTTAACGAATCCCCTTCTCCTAATCGCTGTGAGGTGTTTTCAGGGGAAGAATATTTACCTCTGCTTTAGGGTACTTCTTTAACTCTTCTTTCGTGGCCCCTTCAACGAGATCCGTGGGCGAGGATAAACGCAAGTAACTGCCCATGCCGAAGTGGGTGTTCTTATCAAAGGTGAGACCGGCCATCACCGAATCACCTTTGATTCTGCCTAAGGTCGTTCGGGCCTCATCGTGCGAGCTTGCATGAACCTCAAAGATGTTGGTTTTAGCCCGTTCAGGTGTCATGAGATGTTCAAAGATCTGCCGTCGTGGGCTCCCCTCGGCCACGGGCCAGACAACGGGAATTAACACATGGAGTTTGTCCCATTCCTTCGGACCTAATTCCTTTTTCCATTGGCTCATTGCGCTCAACCCCGCTTGTACTTGCAATTCCACGGCGGCTTTCATGGCCTCCGCAACATAAGGAATGATGTTATGGGCAAATGCCCGATAAGACTGTTCATCACCAGAACCATTTTCGATACAGTCCTGTAAATAATTATTTACCATATCTAACATCTTCATGGCTCTCATCGAGGTAGCTTGACCAATATCACTTTTCCCTAAATATTCTTTGATGTTTTCAACATGTTTTTTATATTCAATCAGCGGCTCCTCCCAACCCTCGGGTCGATTGGCCTCATTGTCAAAATAGGGAGAGATCAAGATAAAGACTCCCATGGGGATGTGCGCAAGGATTTTTTCCATCTCATATCTGACGGAAGTCGGCGTGATCGTTTCGACAGGACGGTCTCTTCTGTACAGGTAATAGGTACTGCCAACCCCCTCTTTTCCCGGTTCATAGTCACTCGCAATGATTAACGGATAAATATTCTGCCCCACGTTTCGAATGAAATTTTGATAATTGTTTTTCCTGAACCAATCCATGTTGCGCATGGCTTCGTATGTTTGTTGTTTGACATGATCGGCATCCGTTCCAGGACGACCAGACTCTCCTTTTTCTCCCTCGCCAGTAGGCCTCACCCCTTTATAATCCATATACTCCACTTTCTTGCCACCCGCGTACGAAACACTATCCATCAAAAACTTTTTATACTCCTCGTCTTTTTCGAGTTCTAGGAGGGCTTTAAAATATTCTTTATCCCCCTCTGGATAAACCTCTTCCGATTCAGAAAAGGCCGGGATAGGTAATAATAGGGTTTGAATAAACAAGCCGGCCCCCAAAATCAATGCAATGGAAAAACCCTTGTGCCTCATGAAATGACGGTGTTGGAAAAATGGATATGATGCATGATTGACGAAAAATGGTCGGCGACTCTTGTGAAATTTTTGCAACATAGTGAGGTCCCTAATCAAAAAGAATGGAAAGAAATTTCAACGCGATTTTCCCGCCTATTGTTGGGAATACACCTACAGATAGTCAATTGATTGTTCCCGGATCTTCCATTTTCATACTGGTTTAAACGCCGCCAGTCCCGCGATCTCAAGGCGCTAGCGCCGTACGTGTCGCCGGCGGTCGAGCAGAAGAGTCGGATTGCGGTCGTCCATTTCTCTCGCTCTGGCAACACGGCCCTGGCCGCAGCAGACCAGCCTATGCGAATGAATTACCAGCCACCGTCATGGGAAAAGCTGCTGCCGAGGTGGTTGCTTAATTTATAAATAGAAGAATATCATTAAAAACAACGTGAATATCAGAGGACGGCTACTGAGACATGGACTTTAATAACCCAATGAACTGGAACGAGGATGACCTAGAGGCGTTAATCGAGAACCAGATTGAGGAACGACTAGATCTTGAATATAAAGCTAGCGATTCCTTGTTAAATTTGACGGATAACAGAAAAAAGGAAGAAGTAGGCAAAGATGTGTCTGCAATGGCAAATGCTCAAGGGGGAATCATTATTTATGGAATGACTGAGAACAAACAAGGCGATGGGTTCCCAGGAATTCCCAAAGAGGTAGATGGCAAACTTAATCCAAGGGAAGTATCGAAAGAACGTCTAGAAAATATCATACTGAGTAATGTCACTCCTCGAATATCAAATCTACAGATTAAAACAATCCAATTAAACAAAATCGCCCCAGAAAATGTGGCTTATTTGGTTTCAATTCCACAAAGTCACATAGGTCATCAGGCCAAAGACAAGAGGTATTATAAGCGATTCAATTTTTCTAACATCCCAATGGATGATTATGAAATACGTGATGTCATGAATCGCAGCCGGTATCCTCTAATTACTATAAAAATAACCTGTGATCGCGCGTCAACTTCGACTTTACGGATAAGTTTAAAGAATGAGGGTGCCATTGCGGCGAGAAACATGAAGTTAGTTCTCTATTGGCCTCCTGAGATTCAAATTTCAGGGCATCACTTGGAAGGTTTTCAAACGAGCGGAAAAGAAAAAATTGATGGGGAAATTTATGATGTCTACGTTGGGTATTTGAACACCCGTTGCCTTTTTCCTGATGATGAAGCACAAATCACTAATTTTGGCAAATTTAGATTCGGATACAAATTAGAAAAATACCAAAACGTATCTTCCATAGATCCTTGCTTGGACCGAAGTCTACGAAACGCTCTTAAACTGAAATGGAAAATTTTTGCTGATGACATGCCTCCTCAGATGGGCCAGATAGACGATATTTATCAAATCCCAATTCATTAACATTGACAAGAAGTATGGGGATTGGTGAGCCCTGTCCCTTATATTAATTCCTTCTCTATATTAATCCCGCATTTGAGTATACAAATGCGAGTGCTCCGAAAACAGATACCACGATAGGTTTTCGACAATCCACCCAACCGCACACCCTTTTTACTATTAGGTTAATTCCTTCCTAGACCCAATGTCGACCCACTGACAGTAGATCAGTTGGTTTTTCCATGCTTATAGCTTCCAGCACTTTCTAAAAAATGTCTTGAAATAGCTGATCTCCAAGCAATCCACCTTGCAACCATTGAAAAATAATGAGTTGGCACATAACGAGGAAATACATCGAGGAGTAGTGTGAGGGCAAATACCAGGTTTGTATCGCGAAAACTTAAAAGGGTATTCTTTAGGCTTTCCCAATGGTTTACTCTGTTAGGCATTTCCCACTATAAAGACCTCGAACATGAACGCCAGAGAGGAAGCGCGATGAAATTTATGGTCTTGAAAACTCTCTGGCTGTTGTTCCTGTTGATGCCCGCCACGGCGGCCATGGGGCAAAACGTTGACTGGAAGACGACCGTCGGGGAGGCCGTCGACACCTTGCAGCAGTATCTTCGCTTCAACACCACCAACCCGCCGGGTAATGTCACAGAGGCTGCCGGCTTCCTTCAGAATCTTCTAGAGGGAGAGGGGATCGCGGTCACGCGATACGAAGCCGCACCGGGGAAGATCAATCTTGCCGCGCGGCTCAAGGGCTCGGGCAAGGCCAAGCCTATTCTGCTGCTCCATCATATGGATGTGGTGCCTGCCGACGCCAGCCGCTGGGATTCTGTCGACCCTTTTGGCGGCGAGTTGAAAGACGGCCACATCTGGGGTCGAGGCGCGATCGATATGAAAGGCACGGGTGTGCTTCAACTCTATGCCTTTCTGACCCTGGCACGGCAGAGAATTGCTCTCGACCGCGATATCATTTTCATGGCGGTGACCGATGAAGAGATTGGTGGGACGATGGGGACCCGCTTCATACTCGACCACCATTACGAGGAACTTGATCCCGAGTATGTTCTGGATGAGGGGGGATTCGGCAGTCGCGAGATTTTCGTGAACGGGAAGCTGGTCTTCGGGATCTCCGTGGCGGAGAAGCGGGCGCTCTGGCTCCGTGTGATTGCCCACGGCATCGCCGGGCACGGCTCACAACCACATGACCACAATCCAAATGACAAGTTGATGCGTGCGCTTACCCGGCTCTTCAGCACGCCGTTTCCGACCGTCTCCAATGCAGTTCTTGACGCACTCGAGACCCGACTCGGCACGCTTGCACCAAACCAGTTCACGAACGCCATCCGGCAGACGACGGTCTCGCTCACCTCGCTTCGGTCGGGTGTAGGCGATCCTCCCAAGGCGAATGTCATCCCCTCGCTGGCCGTTGCGACTCTCGACGCCCGTTTGCTGCCTGGCATGGATGCCGAAGCCTTTCTGGCGGAGATGAAGTCCAGGCTGGGCGATGAAATCGAAGTTGAGGTCATTCACCCTGCGAGTCAGTCCGTCGTCACGCCTCATGACACCGGGATGTTTCGAGCGCTTTCCGGGGCCATCACACGGCATCATCCCGACGCGACCGTTGTGCCGCTGATTATTCCTTACGGAACCGATTCGAGGATGTTTCGTCTGCGCGGGGCCAAGTGCTATGGCATCCTTCCCCTTGTGCTCAGCACTGAACTCGCCACGTCCATCCATGGTGACGCTGAGCGAATCCCTGTCGACCAATTCGAAACGGGAATCCGAATTTATTACGAGACCCTGGTTGAAGTCGCAGCCCGCTAGACATTGGTTTCGCTACATAACCGTCCACAATGGCCATAATTTGTAACGGCTTTTCCACTGTGATCCATCGAATCTCCAGCACCTGCTCGGCCCCGAATCCAGCCCTCTCCCCTCCACCCCCTGCCTTCCAACTTCTTCTTTTCCTGACCCCATACTCTCAGTACCGCATTCATTATTGGTTTTCAGAAGAGATGGGGCTGGAATCGAGGTTGTCGCAGTAGTCTGTCTCCCCTTCCTGGTCTTGGAGCACTTTCAAAATCGACCTTCTTGTATGATGGCAGCGTTACAGCAATTTCTGCAGTACTCATTCGCCAGTCGCGTGAATCGTGGCTTTTTAAGAGCACCGCATCCTATCCCCGAACAGAAATTGCACTTATTAGAAGAACGTTTACGTCAAAAAAGTATTGACAGTAGCAAG
>DOFS01000080.1 GCA_003523945.1 Nitrospiraceae bacterium
GAGGAATCTCATGAAAACGGTTAATGTCTATGAAGCCAAGACTCACCTTTCGCAACTGCTCGATTTAGCGGCATCCGGGGAGGAAGTTATAATTGCTCGAGCCGGAAGACCAATGGCTAAGCTCATTCCCTATCGCGTTAAACAACAGTCGAGAAAGCCAGGTTCCTGGAAAGGCAAAGTCAAAATCTCCAAGGATTTTGATGAACTTCCCGAAGATCTCTCCCGAGCATTCAGAGGTGAAGCTGGGTGAAATTCTTATTGGATACCCATGTCTTGCTCTGGTGGCTGAGTGATCATAAAGCACTCGCTACCAAAGCTGCAGTTACGATCAAGAATGGAGAAAACACGATATTTGTGAGTGCCGTCACCGCATGGGAAATTTCCATCAAGCGGGCACTGGGTAAGCTCCAGGTCCCAGATGAACTGGAAGAAGTCCTGGAGTCGAATAGTTTTCAACACCTTCCAATCTCAATCCGGCATGGACTTGTTGCTGGAAACCTACCCCGTCATCATGATGACCCGTTTGATCGCATGCTTATTGCCCAAGCTCAAACCGAACAATTAACGATTATCACACATGATACTCGAATGGAGCAGTATGGAGTTTCCATTCTCTTGACGTGAGGCTATCCGTTCGTAAAGCTTAAAGCCAGTCAGCACATTTTGACGTTGATTATGGCGGCATTCGCGGAACCCAACAACTTGCAGCGTTGGTGGACAGTGGGGATTGGGCCGTGGCGTTCTGGTTGTATTCGACAACGGTTGAGGAATTGATGGCGGTGGCGGATGCCGATCGCGTTATGTCCCCCAAAAGCACCTGGTTCGAACCCAAACTCCGGGATGGCCTCTTCATCCACATGTTACGAGACGAATAACTGAGTCAGGCGGGTCGATGAAGTGCATCGGTGGGTTCCGATTGGCTAGCCTTTGTAATGCAAAATTTAAGATTTTATAAATACCAAACGTTATGGGAAATATTCCCGAATAGTTGCATCGACATCATGAGCTTCTCAATCGAATGAAAATTTCATTAGAAATAAAAACAGTAGCCGAATCCTATGCTGAAACTTAGGCAGCGAATCCCTTGTTAGAAGGACAAGGGAGCATTGTGATAAGGGTTGGCTCCTAATATTTTTAATCGCGACACTTTTCCACGATGTCAATTAGGAGTATATATATTTTCAATTATCCTCTTCACCGTTGCCTTATGGCACATCGTGATGTGTAGTAGACCATTTCGATGTAAATGAAAAAAATCCCAAATATATTAAGAGACGGATTCAAATATTTGGCGCCATTTTTTTTGATTTTGTGGCCATTGGTAGTACTTTATGACTTTGTGAACCCTTGGCCACCATCAGAGCAGGTGTTATCAAAGTACAAAAATGAAATCGTTTTATTGTCAGGCTTTCATTCCAACACCTATGGTTCATACAAACAATATTCCAGAACTTATCTCATTATTAAACCTGATCTTTTAACATCAAAAACGGTGAAAATCACTACAGAATCAAATGGTCTTCATGAAGTGGAAGAGCATGAGGGAGGCCTAATACGCATATTCGCTTCTTATATGGCTTTCATGGTTATGACTTGGTGGTTTTGGTTTAGGGGCAGATCAATACATAGCTAGACTAAAGCCAAATGTAAGCGAATTGGGCAGTCTGCTAATTGCGCCTAATTCAATGCACTGCTTAATCATTTCGAAAGAGTTGCATCTATTCAGCACGGCTTTCTCTGTGTATAGCTTATGTGGGGACATTTGTGACCGACGTGAGTTAATTGTGAAAAGGTCTACCTATTCATATTAGTGGGATTGGTTCTAATGAATTCAGATGATTCCATTCTATGGTAAATATTCAGTGGAACTTTACGTTTTTTAAAGACTTGACTGTCCAACAGTTGTATGACGTATTGCAGTTGCGGGTGGATGTGTTTGTGGTGGAGCAAAAATGTGCGTATCGGGATTTGGATGAGTATGACCGACATCCAGAGACCAGGCATCTTTCGGGTCGTGAAGAGGGTGAGCAACTAATCGCCTATGCGCGGATTCTTCCGCCTAGTCTGCGGTATCCCGAAGTCAATCTTGGGCGGGTTGTGGTAAAGGCTGATTTCCGTAAGCAGGGGATTGGGCATCAACTGTTACAAGCAGCCTTGCAGGAGATATCTGGTTGTTGGCCTAAGACTCCTATTCGAATTTCTGCACAAGAGTACTTGCAAGCGTTCTATTCAAAATATGGATTTTTTCGGGTATCGGAGGTGTATTTGGAAGATGGCATTCCTCATGTTGAAATGGTGAAAGATATGAAAATATGAAAACTCTCCCTCTAGGTGATCTTTCACTTGAGACGTTTCTAAAAGATTATTGGCAGAAGAAGCCGTTGTTGATCCGACAGGCCTTGCCCGGGATCAAGGCGCCGATTGCTGCTGATGAATTGGCTGGTCTCGCTTGCGAAGAACAAGTCGAATCGAGGCTGATTATGCAAGATCCTATGAGTGACCAATGGGAACTGACTCATGGGCCGTTTACCGATGAGACATTTTCCGCTCTGTCAACCGCCCATTGGACCTTGTTAGTCCAGGCCGTGGATCATTGGGTGCCGGCCGCCGCTGAATTTCTTTCGCAGTTTTATTTCATTCCCAGTTGGCGGGTTGATGATTTGATGATCAGCTATTCAGGCGACAAGGGTGGTGTCGGGCCGCATTATGATAACTATGATGTGTTTTTAGTGCAGGTCAGTGGCCGTCGGCAATGGGAAGTGGGTGGCATCTATGATGAAACATCTCCTCGTCGTTTGGATGTTCCAGTAAAGATCTTGTCCGAATGGAAGCCGGAGCAACGGTGGATATTGGAGCCGGGCGATCTTCTTTATGTGCCTCCGCTTGTCGGGCATAACGGAATAGCCGTGGGTGAGGATTGCATGACCTGTTCGGTGGGATTTCGCGCGCCGTCTCATCGGGATATCCTGCTCGACTATTCCGAGTCCGTTGGAGAAGAGCTGAGCGAAGAGGTTCGCTATGCGGATCCGGATCTGGTTCCTCAAGCCAATCCTGGCCAGATTACTTCCGATGCCGTTAAAAAAGTTCAGAAGGTCTTTACTCAGTATGTTGAGGATGATGACAGGCTGGCTCAATGGTTTGGTTGTTATATGACCTCTCCGAAATATCAGGATGAGGAGGCTACACAGGAGGAATACCATCTGGAAGATGTTCGTACTCATCTGGCGGAGGGAGGCAAGCTTGTCAGAAATGAAGGCTCACGTTTTGCGTTTCATGAACATGGAAAGAATCTTTGGCTATTTGTTGATGGACGTCAGTATACCTGCAGATCGCTCCTGACCGATCTGGTAAAAACCTTGTGCGCCGAACGCATGATTAGTTCGGATCAATACGTCTCGTCGGAAGGACATGATTCCTTACTCCTCGATTTGCTGAGTCATGGGAGTCTCTATCTTTCTGATTGATAAAGCCCTTTTCCGCCCTCCCTTGAAAGAGATGCTCTCTGTCAGGGCCAAGAAATTGATCGATTCCCTGGTTGGTCGCCATTACCTGTGAAAAAATTACAGTTGTGTGGCGCCTCCATCCACGGTGAGGTCAATTCCGGTGATATAGGATGAATCATCTGATGCCAGAAACAATGCGGCTTTGGCGACTTCATCTGAGGTACCCATTCGTTTCATGGGGTTTTGTTCACCAAAGCTTGCTTTCATGC
>DOFS01000416.1:0-21202 GCA_003523945.1 Nitrospiraceae bacterium
AGAGATCCTGCATCCCGTAAATCCTTCTCAATATCTTCCATGTAGCGATGGGAAGCCAGACATTCAGAAAACTGCTCTTCCTGGAGGTTGAGTTCCTTGGCATATTGTTTGAGATGATCCGGAGCCAACTGGCCGCCGCTGTTAAAAAGACGATCATGCATCGGCCAATAGGCGTTTTGCTCTCCCGCGCAACGAGCGGCATCGGCTGCACGAAGGGGACTGCCCATTCCACGCGGGAAGTCCCGATAGACAAAGCGCACTTTGCCGGTTTCAATATATTCCGAGAGCAATTTGGGAAAGGTTTCATGAAAAAACTTTTCGCAAAAGCCGCAGGTGAAGTCAGAATATTCCAGCAGGGTGATGGGGGCCTTGGGATCCCCACGCACCACGTCATCATCCTGGATCAAGAAATCAGGAGTTTTCCCATGGGTCGTGGGACTCACAAGAAGTGCCGCAAGAAGGATCATTAGGGAAATGGGAGATTTAAGGGACTGGAGGATATTCATCATGACTCCGTAACCGGTATTGTTGCATTCCAGGACGGCCTTGTCGAGAAAATAAGGTTATTCGTGAACCAGGTGTTGTGGTTACCGGCGACGGGCTCGTTCCAGGAGCCCCATCATCAGAAGAGGCCAGACCACCGTGGCATCACTCAAGACTTCCGCAAACATCCCCCCCTCTTTTCGAGGCACAAACTTTCCCCATGATACACCCTCCTCATAGGTGCATCCGCTTAAGCCACCCCAGTAATCGGGCTCCGGGCAGATGCGAACCCCGTATTGATACCGTGGTGGAGTTAAGTCTGTCCCTATCCTGAGATTGAGAATTTCAATATAAGGAGGCGTTTGTTGTGCCCAATTGCGTGGAACGCCGCCACCGATGGTGAAGATTCCCAAGCGTTTGGCAGACAGCAGCTTTTCCGTATAACTATTGAGATCTAAGAATGGATTATAAGCCGGACGAGCCTGTTGTAACATTTGCCAGGTTTCCTGATCAGATAGTCCTGGGGGCGGAGGGCTGGATTGAGATTGTCGTCTCTCCTTCATGGCCCAAATGGAGACATCCAACCCCATTTCAGAATCGGTAAACGCAGGGATATAAACCGGAACCTGCTGCTCATAGGCACTTTTCAAAATACCTGGCCCGTCGTAATGGTCGTGGAGGGTTTTCCCGATTTCGCGAGTCAGTATTTCCGAGGAGATGGGGGTGTCAGGAGTCATGCGCTTTAAGGTTTGGCTGACGACCCGTTCGACATGGTTGAGATTGGTTTCCATCTCCAGTGTGTCATAGACGCGATTATAGCCTTTTTCATAGAGCTCGGTGTCCGTCATGGATGGGTGATATTTATAGTGGGTTTTCCCCACCGCTTCACTCAACCCATGAGCAATCAATGCGCCCGTGGACACTACCGCCTGAACCATGTTTCGATCGATCATGCTGCAGATAATTTTACCCATTTTCGCTATAGTCATGGCTCCGGATAAGGTCAAGATCACCGTACATTCGGGATCGGCGATCATCTTGTCCAAAATCTCAAAGGCATCGCCAAGACGACGTCCGCCAAAGGCGGTCTTTTTCATGGCCGACAGAAGATCAGAAAAGGATTCAATATTTTCCGGATCGAGAGCCTCCAGGGCTTCTAGTCCGTCGCTTTCGCCATCGTGAAATGTTCTCGTAGTCATTACAGGTCCTTACGGCATAAATGAGCGAAATAACCCGACGTGAAAATGTGGAGTCTGATTTTACCAGGTGCGGGTGCAAACAATTAGGAAGGGATGAACGTCGGCTCCTATAGGAATTGGTGATCCCAACGGGATTTGAACCCGTGTCTGCACCTTGAGAGGGTGCCGTCCTAGACCAGCCTAGACGATGGGACCAGTCTGTGTCTTTTCATTGAACCTGAGATTTGCATGTCCTGCTCGTAGCAGGGATGTCCGAAATGTACCATTTGGGACTTATGGCATGCAACGCAAAAAGGGAAGATGACATGGGCCAGATGCGTAAAATCCCCTGTGATGACAAGGGAGATTGTCGTAAAAATGAAAAAGTAGTGGGCTTGCTCAAATATCAGAAGATGGGGGAGGTGGTGTATGAACGGTTAACACGCCCCGCATGAACGGATGAAGTCCACAATGGTAGGGATAGCTCCCGGGGGCTAACCGGGTTAAGACAAACTGATGGTCGGGACGAATGACTCCAGAGTCAAATGAGCACTGTGATCGGGATTGACAGTCGTCTGCCACGATAGAATGGGCTTCACGAGTTTGATTTAACCACGTGAGGGGGGTATCCAAACGGATCTTCAGGTGGTTGGGTGAAAAAAATGGCGGTTCGGCTTGAATGGCAATCTGTGGTGAAGAGGCCCACAGAATCGGTTCTGTGGGAACGGGGAATACCAGGATGGCCATGAAACAGAACAGCTGGCTCATTTGAAAGGATGTTTTGTATGAACAAATAGGCGTCATGATGGTTCGGCTATGGCACCTGTTCCGTTGTTAGGGTTTAATTGTCAGAAAAATAGCGCCTTTTCCACGCTGCAACAGCACTAAGACGGAAGCTTTATCGTCCAGTCGCTTCACAAGCTGTTCGAAATCCTTTACGGATTCAATTGGCGAGCGATTCAGTTCCAGTATCACATCACCAGGTTGAAGGCCTGCGCGTTCAGCCGGAGAGTTTGGGGTGATTTTGGTCACCACCACGCCCTGGCCGTCGCGTGTTTGTCCAGGCTTGACGGGCTCGACCGAAAGCCCGGAAAGGGCGTGGTTCCCTGTGACCGATCCAGGAGCTGCTTCCGTCAAAGAAGCGGTGTCTTTGGGCATTTCAGTAATGGAGACGGAAAGAGGCATCATTTTGCCGTTTCGCCATACCGTCAGAGGAACCGTGCTCTCGGGTGCGGTTTCGGCCACCAGCGTGCGCAAATGAGTCGGATCTTTCACGGTAATGCCGTTGTAGGTGCGGATGATATCGCCACGTTTCAAGCCGGCTTGTCCTGCGGGACTTTCTTCAAACACATCCCCCACCAGTGTGCCTTGAGTATCAGGGGCATCAAATTGCTTGGCCAGATCTTGCGACAGTTCCTGGATTGACACACCCAGCCATCCACGAACAACCTTGCCATGTCCGATCAGGCTTTGCATCACGCTTCTCACCATTTGGCTGGGAATGGCAAATCCGATTCCCATGTATCCGCCTGTTCTGGAGAAAATAGCCGTATTAATGCCGATGAGTTGGCCTTGCAGATTGACGAGCGCACCTCCGGAATTGCCTGGATTGATCGCGGCATCGGTTTGAATGAAATTTTCATAATCGACGATGCCGACATTGGCGCGGCCCACGGCACTGATAATCCCCATCGTCACCGTTTGATTCAACCCGAAGGGGTTCCCGACGGCCAAGACCAATTCTCCCACTTCCAGTGTTGTAGAATTTCCCCATGCCAGGGTGGGTAGGTCTGTGGCTTCAATTTTGATGACGGCTAAATCCGTTTTGGGATCTGTGCCGATGAGTTTTGCCGAAAATTTCCGTTTATCCCCCAGAAGCACCATCAAATCATCCGCCTGTTCGACCACGTGATTATTCGTGACAATATAGCCGTCGCTTTTCACAATGACGCCGGATCCTAAGCCTTGCTCCTGCCGTTCCCGGGGTTGTTGAAACCGACGTTCAAATTCTTCACCAAAAAACCGTCGGAAAAAGGGATCCTCAAAGAGGGGATTATTACTTGGCACCTGGACCGTACGTTTCGTCGCGGAGATATTGACCACGGAGGCCATGGCCTCTTTGGCGATTTTGACAAAGGTTTCGTTCGATGCCAGAAGAGGAGTCGAGACGTTAACCACGGGAGGCGAATCAGCGGCATGGACGACCGGTACGGGCACCTCAGCCCCGTTCGGGGTTGCGGTTATTGTTGGGGGAGCGTCGGAAGGGGGGGAGGATGGCGCCTGGGAGCATTGAAGGTGTGTCACGCCAAGTAGGCCGATCAGCACGGTGATCATCCAGAAATATTTTCTGCTTTTCATGGGGGAGGTTCGCACCGGATCACTGCCTCTCATGCAAAATACCTTCTTCCTTTATCGTTTAGGAATTCATACAAAGTGAGACTTTCTTTCGCCTTTTCCACTTTTTAATTTTACCACCCTGGCACGCAGGATTAGAATGACGGACCCTTAAAATGGAGCTCTCTGTACCCGATTGTACCAAAGGAAACCCAAGACTCAAGATGCGCGGGTGAGCACTGGACCGTCATTTGTGCCGGTAATCACCAAAGATGTCATCATCAAGAAGAGTCCGCATTCGACTACGCCCGGAATCTGTGTGAGGGAGGATTCGAGGGCAGAGGGGTCGGTAATTTCAGGAATATGAAGATCCGCCACATAGTTTCCATTGTCTGTGAGAAAAGGCTGTCCAGCTTTGTGGCGTAAAGGGGAAGGCCATCCCAGATTTTCAAGGTGCCGTTGTGTCGTTCGCCAACCGAAGGGCAGGATTTCAACGGGAAGAGGAAACGGAAGCCCGAGATGGGGCACCTGTTTGGCCTGATCCACAATCACGATGAACTTTTGAGCAGCTTTCGCCACAATTTTTTCGCGCAATAACGCCCCGCCTCCGCCCTTGATCAAATTCAGATGTGGGTCGACCTGATCGGCGCCATCCACCGCCACATCAATGTCCCAGGGTTCCTCGTTGCTCAGTAAAGGAATGCCCAGTTGTCTGGCATGGACCGCTGTGGTTTGGGAGGTTGGCACGCCACGGACCCGTAAGCCTTCTTGTAGGCGCTGACCTAAGGCCGTCAAAAAATGATGGACAGTGGAGCCGGTACCGAGTCCCAAAATCTGCCCATCCTGGATAAATTCAAGGGCTTTGCGTGCGGCTTGGATTTTTTGCTGATCAGGTGTTAACGGTGTGGATGGAAATGGCATCGAAGGGCTTTCTGACAGAAATTCTTCAAGGGCAAATAGCCCCAACAAGTACGTTGGTTGTCATTAAAGCTAACGGAGATAATTTCTCGAAGCGTGGTGGAAAAATCCAACCAAGCAAGATATCACAGACGAGTGTAGGAAGAATGGAGCCAACGGTTCTTCAGGGTGACATCGGGCTGAGAAGGGCGTCTTGGGATTCTGACGGATACCCCGGGGATGTGTTGATCCCATGATGTCAGCTTGCCATCCCCGCAGCTACGGAAGCGGCCCCGAGCAAGGCAGTATGGGGATTTAAAATCACCCGAACGGGTATCTTGGTGAGTAATCGTTTATACCGGCCCTTTGCCAGATAGGCTTTCATGAACGTGTCTCCCTGTAGGGCGGGAAGGATTTTTGGAGCAATGCCTCCGCCAAGGTAGACGCCGCCCATTGCTAGCGCTTTGAGTGCCATATTCCCGGCCTCAGCTCCATAAATAGACACAAACAGCTGAAGAGCATCTTTGCAAATATCGGGTTTTCCTGTGAGGCCCGCTTCCGTAATCAACGCAGCCGGATCGCCGGTTGGAAGCTTTTCAGCAAACCATGTGGGCTCGTTTTTCTTGGTATCCCGGAGAAACTGATAAATGCTGTAAATGCCAGGGCCGGAGAGCACCCGTTCGTAACTTACATGCAAATAGCTGGTCCGCAAATATCGGAGCAAATCGATCTCTAAATCGTTAGTGGGAGCGAAATCTGCGTGGCCACCCTCGGACGGACAAATATGATAGTCCTTCCCCGTCCACAATAACAGCGATTCTCCCAGTCCTGTTCCAGCGGCCAATAACACCTTTGTGCCATCAGGTGGGGGAGAAGGGGCGTTGGGGTTGAGATCCTCGATTTCTTCCGGTCGGAGAAGCTGAAGCCCGTAGGCGGTAGCCTCCAAATCGTTTAACAAACGGACATGAGAAATATTGAGAAATTCGGCGAGTTTGTCCCCTTCAATTGTCCATGGAATATTGGTGGTCCGGCAGGTATTGTTCAAGACAGGTCCCGGCACCCCAAAGCAAGCGGCCGTCAGGGGTCCCAGCGGAGTAGGAGAGCCGGGTTCGGACGACAGGTCATCGCGGTCGTCCCGGGCTTCCTCCTTTTCGGAATCGGCAGAAGCCGGTTCCTCGAGAAATTCGGTCAACACGTCTTCAAAGGACTCGTAATCAGCCGTATAGACCGTGTCCTCACGAATAGGCTCTACCCGTTCCTTATCCCAGTCAAACAGGGCCAGATTGATTTTTGTCCCACCGATGTCAGCCGCTAAAATCATGCCGTGTTACTCATGAAAAATGGTTAAGGAGTCAATCGTCACTCTCACGGGCACCATAGCCTAGATAAATTCGCCGAGGCAAGGGAAGAAGGGGTGCGCGGTGAAGACATTCGGTGGGGGGATCTTTATGGAGTGATACCAAATAATTCCTATCCGGTTTCCCCTCACGGGGCCGTCCTTTTGTTTCGGCAAAAGGACCCAAAGCCATTCTTTGCCGGATAGAGCCTAGCCCCATCCTCCCGGCCTCAAGGGACACTTGCGCTTCAAACACTTGATTATCCGTTCCGGGTGTCCCTCTCGGGAACGTGTCGGCTCCGAAGGCATGGCAGGCGTTTGTTTTGTCTTCCAAAGGTATGGGGGGGAGGGGATATGGACCAGTTTTTCTCCATAGTCGGTTTTCTGCTGGACGCCCTGCGTCGAATCTGGCTAGGCGGACTCCATCAATTCACCACTGAGTAGGAGTAATGACGATGGTTGAGAACGTTCAATATACAATTGCGGTCCCTGAAAAATATCACGACAAAGACGGCAAGGAACACACCGCATGGACCACGGTCGGCACCGCGGTTCAAAATAATAAAGGCCTTATCTCTTTGAGATTACCCGCCAATATCGCCGTCTCCGGTGACGTGGTGTTATTCCCGAAAGATGACCACACACCAGACCAATAGAGCAGGGAGAGCGTATGGGGCATGTCTCGCGAAGACATCAACCCGGGAATGGCCTTCCGCTCGGCGTATGTCGAGGAGGATATTTTTCTCTTTGTCTTTCCGTCTTCGATGATCGAAGGTGAAGGCTTGTATCGGCGGTCTAATAGGGTAGGGGGCTTTATCGAAAACGACTGGTATCGCTTCCGGCAAAACGCTAATCATTTACAACGGGTAGAAGATTATTATTTTGTCGGATAACTGTTAGTATGAAAAATAACACAATGTTGATAACATTGAACCATGAACCGACAAAGACCGGTTGAAAGTCTCCCGCCTTTTGAATTTTTAAACCCGAATAAAGCTTGGGTTGTGCAAGAAACCGACAACCTCTTGCAACAATGGCGGGACTGGTTAGCCGCCGCAAAATCCTTCCCTGATTCCCCGGAATACGATTCAAATCGTGAAACCGAAGCCTTACGACACGGGAGAGACAAACACAATCAGCATGAAATTTTGCGGGAAAAAACCCTTGTATTTTTGAGGAATAATTTCATCGGTTTCGAATTTATTGTCCACAACTACCGAGATCATCCCCACGAGTCCAACATTTCAGCGCTTACTCAAAAAATTCCTGTATGGATACACAGGCTTGAAATGCTTCAGGCAGGTATCGACTATGCTCGTGTGCCTGATGGCTTTTGGGTAGAACAAGGGAAAAAGCTAGTTACTTCCATAGCAAAATCAGGCCCCGAAAAAGCCGCTGAAATCGCTACGTCATATTTGAAAAACCCTCTTGCCATAGTTGAGTGATAAACTTCATTGTGGCAAATTAAAATTTAGAGATAGTGCCATATTTTCCTGTTGGACGCACGAAACAGAACTCTAATGAACTTGTTGTTCGGAGAAGGGCAGGCCTCTTCAACACCTCCAGGGCAGTTTCACCCCAATGAACCCCAGCTCTCGAAGCGGCCTTGTCTTCATTTCCTACAAGAGGGAGGAGGCACTCATTGCCGCAAAATTCCGCAATGCTCTGGTAAAGGAAGGGTTCACTGTCTGGTGGGATGAAGATCTGCAGTGCGGACAGGCGTGGGCCGAGAAACTCGACGGGGCGGTTAGAGAGGCGGCGTGCATTGTCGTGCTTTGGTCAGTGCACGCGGTGGCCTCGCGTTGGGTCCAACACGAGGCGTCCCAAGCGATTGCGCGCGGTGTCTATGCGCCGTGCCGCGTCGAGCTCGTAGAGCTACATTCCCCATACGACCGTATCCAGGCGACTGATCTCATTGGCTGGGATGGTGACCACGAGCACGGTGGATTCCGCAACCTGGTAGCACGTGTGGAAGCGTTGGTCCCCGCTCCGGTATCGCTCACCAACAGAATACGACATTGGCTCCGTTTTAATTTTGCTACTTTGCTCGCGTCCGGTATTGCGTTTATTGCCGTATGGCTGCTCGGGACAATATTTTTTGAGCTGCGAGATGATCGTCAACTGAAGGTCTACGAATGTAATACCGGCGTAGGACTTCGATCGCACCTCGCACTAGAAATGTTCTCCATGAGTAAAAGCTTGAAAGAAGTCTGCTTGGTTGGGGCAGACCTCAGAGGGACGACACTCAGGAAGGCGAACCTGCAAGGGGCGAATTTGAGCAAGGCAGACTTCCGTGAGACAGACCTCCGCGGCACGACGCTTAGGAAAGCGACTCTGGAAATGACAGAGCTGCGCGGGGCGGATCTTAGCGGGCTCGACCTTCGCCGAACGAATCTTAAAGGGGCGATCCTTAACAGGACGAACCTTAGCGGAATAAACCTTAGCAGTACTAACCTCGGTGGGGCAAACCTCAGCGAGACAAACCTTAGGAAGGCGGATCTCAGTGGAGCGAATCTCCTCAACGCGAAACTCCAAAAGGCCGACCTCGCTGAGGCAGATCTCAGTGAGGTGGCCCTCAGCGGAGCCGACCTTACGGGAGCGAATCTTACCGGAGCGGACCTCAGCAGGGCATACCTCGACGAGGTGAACCTCACCAAGACGAACCTTCATGAAACTAAACTCGAAAAGGCCACCCTTACTAAGGTTACCCTGCGCGGGAAGGACCTGCGAGGGACAAATCTCAATAAGGCAAACCTTCGTTCGGCAAACCTCAGTGAGGCAAATCTTAGCGGGAAGGACCTGCGTGAGAACAACCTTGGTTGGGCCAACCTCAGTGGGGCGAATCTCAGTAAGGCGAATCTCAACGCGACGGATCTCAACGGGGCCTATCTCCACGAGGCAAATTTTAGTGAGGCGAATCTCCGTAAGACGGACCTTAGTGAAGCGTATCTTAGTGGGGCTAACTTCACCGATGCAGATCTCAGTGGGGCGGATCCCAGTGGGGCGTGCATCGACCTTGACCAGCCTCCGATAGGATGGCCAGAAAACTATGTGACGCTGCCTTCATGCCAGATGAAGGAATAGGGCGGCTAGTGGAGTTCACTGTTAGGTGGTGTTATAGAACAAGATAGGGGTTTATTATAGTGTGTAACCTTTTATGATAAAGGGCCCCTTACCCCAGGCAAATTTTATGCTTTGAAACTTATGCCCGTAGGGGTTGGGCCATTTATAACGAAAGAAATGTGCCATTTAAAGTGAAAAAAAGTGCCATTTATCGTGAAAAGAAACAAGATGCCAAACACCTAAAAAAATGAGTGATAATATATCGTATGGAAAATATTCATTGCCCTTTTTGGTCACGGCGATCTATCGCATCTCTATCTCCTAGCGGTAGCGAACCGTACATTTCATTCAGAGTCTTTGGTTCCGATATCATTTTGTCTGTGATTAGATTTACAAGTTTGAATAGCTGTATTGCAGTTTCTAGGTTGTCTTTTAATTCAATTTGGCCGGGATGAACAGCATTATTCCCTATTACCCTGACAATATCTAAGGCCTTTTGAACACGAACGTCCAAACCGCCGGCCACTAAGCTAGCAATATCCTTGTTCAGATTTTTCCCATCTTTGCCAAGGTGGATACACAGATTTTGTATGCACAAACGCAATAATGCTGCCGTCCCGCGTGGTGAAAGATGTAAAATTGAGCGAGCTTCTTCGTAGGTCGCTTTTATCGATTTTGGTAAGTCTTTGTTAGGCTCTGGCCCCATTTTTTTGGGGGGGAATAGTAATCGATCATGCACCCACACTGAAATTTCCTTGCACGTATAACAGCAACTAAGATTTAGGTTGTATACCCTAGTGGCTTGGTATAGAGAATCAGTACTATTTTCAAAGAAAACGTTCCCCGTCTCATACTTTTCACAAAATTTTTGTAAGGCTGCCTTTCTTTCTGGAGGTAGTTCTGCCTCCTTAATCACATTCTTATAGTCAGGAATTCGGATTTCCGGGGGGGAATCATTTTCTGTTCTTTTTGGATAAAGATAAAACCAAAACTGATGTGTATAGGCCCCACAATGAGGGCAAGAAAAGGCTATCTTCTCGATCGAAGGTGAAGGATCCTTTTCTTTTTCAGAGGGTTCTTCTAGTGCAAATTGTTCTTCCTCTAACATCGAGGTGTTCTCCAATGTGAGAATAAAATAAATAGCCTAATAGCCTTGCGCGATAAGGTAACATATGAAAAATTATTTTGGTTTCGGAGGGAGATTATCGGGCAAACCAATTCTAGCCAAGTAAGCTGCAAATCTTTGAGAAACGTCCTCGCGATATAACTCTGAAAGCCTACAAATAGAATTCGTTTTCTTTAATTTTTTTTAGGTAGATCGTGTTCACGGAAAAGTAATGTTTGAAGTCGATGACAGAGGGAACGATTGAAACTGAGGCGTCAAAATCTAAATAATGATATCGAGGTGTTTCATTGTTTCGTAAATTGCGCCCTTCCGTAGCGGTTGCGTTAAACGTTCGCATCTTCATTCCAAGATCAGATAAATGCTCTCCCGTATAAACGTGATTTACGTTGTAAAGAGGGGCTGCTAAAACGGACAGAAGAAGCTTATCTTTTGTGGAGGTTTTTGCCTTAGACCATTGAAACTTATAGTCTTGTGAAAGATCACAGTCTTGGGTAAGCACAATAACCAAAGGAAAAACTATCTTCGAAACTTCTATATAGCCAGATTTTTCCGAGACGTATTCAACATATTCAACGTCTCTAATAATATCCCCTTGGAAAACTCTTGGGTCTTTATTGGTACGAACCTTAACGGCCACTAATTTTTGCCCTAATGACTATCCTTTGTGGTTTTGAAGTTCCATATCTGTTGATATCTTCTTGAGCAATTGGATTTTTTAGAAAATTCTTTGTAACACTTTCTGGTGAAGTGCTTTCCGTTGGAGAAGCCTCGACATAACTTGGATCGAATATTTTTTTCTCAGTCATTTTTTTGCAGCCTTCATTAAGGCTCTGGTTTTTTGGGTAATACTCTTCTCAAAAAGGTCCTGTATTTTGGCGTGAGATTGTTCGATGTTCTCCATTATTTCTGTAAAACCAAAGGCCCCGTGAAAATAGGAATCGATATCTAAAACAAATTCTTTTTTCTTAATAACAGAAGGATAATCAGGATTCACAATGCCAAATTGGTATTTCACGGCTTGGCCATCGAAATTGTATTCAAGGATATGAAATGCTCTCGTTATTGAATTTTTGTCTGTATGAAAATCTATAATACCGAGCATGTTTTCATTGATATAGGGCTTCCAAGATAGGGGATTTCTCTCTCCGGGTTTTATTATATTAATAAACCGAAGCCCCACCCGACTGGCACTTAAATCCTGATAAACACTAAAAAATTCTGAAAGAACATCTCGAATGTCGTCTATAAAGACTTCAAACGTTTTATATTTTTTGGATGTTTGGACTAAGGTGGTTGGTGTGATTGTTAGGCGTTTTTCCCGTTCTCTTCCGTGGTAAATCCATTGCATCACTTCGGTACTTTGAGCCTTGAACGTAGGCCCTGTGAACCGGAATTCCTGAGCCAAGGCCTTTTGAGGTTCTGCTATGGGAAATCTCTTTGAAGCTTTTTTCGCAATTTTCGAGGGAACTGTTTTCCAAATCCGGCAACGGTGCTGAGAAATCGACACGTAATATGACTTCCTTAAGAAATGGGTTTTTGTAAAAGATATTTTCATACATGCTGTTTTTCGTCCTGAAAAACTAAGAGATGGGTTTTTGAGAGGAGTATTGTAACAATTAAGGAAAAATAATTACACAAGCCTCACACGTCATTGAGTAATAATATAGATTATGAAAAATCAGGTAAAACAATTTTTGCAGGCTCTTCGTTTATCTTCCTTGGCTTGAGCGACGTTTTTATAAGAAGTCCAGTTTAATTTATTCGCATCTTTTCTCTTCACCTGAAAGCACTCGGGACAGTGAAACGGTCGTCGCCCTCACGGCTCAGCGGGATTTTTTGTAGCGGCAACCACGGGGCTTTGTGAGTGATCATGATTTTGGCTTTTGCAATACATAAAGAATCCCTCGCCGTAAGTAATTAATTATAAATTACGGAAAATCACCCCATCTTTTGCCTGCCAGTTCAATAGGTTAATCCCACCACAAAAATTTATTGTAACACGTCATGTTACGTGTTACGCTAGATAATGATTGAGAATTTTAAGCATCGAGGCTTAAAAAAGCTTTACGAGAAAGGCGACCGGAGCGGCTTTCGCACGGATATTGCCGACAAAGCCGAGTTGTATCTTTCCATCTTAGATACCGCTCAGACTGTACAAGAACTCGATATTACAGGCTTTGGCTTTCATCGGCTCACTGGCAACCTGAAAGGGTATTACAGTGTTACCGTGTCACGGAATCACCGGATTGTCTTCCGGTTTGAAGATGGCAACGCCTTTGACGTGGATTTACTAGACTATCATTGAGGAGAGAATATCATGCCTATGAAAAACCCTGTCCATCCGGGCAAGATCATTAAACATTCGATTGAGGCTTCTGGCCTCACCCTTACCGATGCTGCGGAACGGCTCGGCGTGACACGGCAAACCTTGTCTCGTGTGACGAACGAGAAAACGTCACTCTCGCCTGAAATGGCCGTCAGAGTGTCCAAGGCTTTTGGCTCGACCGTCGAACATTGGATGCGGATGCAAATGGCCTATGACCTTGCCGATATTGAGAAAACCGCCAAAACGATCAAAGTAAAGCGATTCCCCGAAATTGAGCCGCTTCCCGTCTAATGGCCTTTTGTGGAAAACCACACGCTACGCCTTGGCGTTTCCCGGTTTTGAATTCATATTTTCTGAATGAATATCACTGCGTCCTTTTATCAAGCGGCCACAGTCCCGCCCCGCCGAACCGGGTCTATTTTTACCAACCCGAAGTTTTCTCTGCGCCTCAAAAGGAAACGCCGCTTTAAAATCCCTAAGCCCAAATGGATGAAATAATCAAAGGCCCGGGCGACCCCAGCCCTTAATTCCGGATTTTCATGTTTGCATGCAAGCATGAAGGCATTTCTTGTTAGCAAACACCATGAAAAATCCATCGAGAATAATTTTTCTTGGCAGCACATGGGATATCGTTCATATTATGGGAATGTTTTTAACCACGAAATTCAAACAGGCCACCGTCAAACCGCGCCGCTATGGTGCTAAATTCTCTTGTCCCAATTCAAACCACGCATGAAATCCACGCGCCGCAGACGCTAAGTAACTCGCAGTCAGCTTGCGAACTGCGAGTTACCCCTAAGATAATGAATATTTCTATCCTTTTTCGTGTATGATCCCCATGGATTGTAAATACAAATTTTAGCCATTTTTCACAACAGGATCCGCGTCCAATGAAACCCGTTGCTTTTTCGAAAATATACCTAGTGGTTCTATTTGCACTATTTCCGGCATTAGATCAGCAATGCTTGGTAACTGCATATCAATCGAAGGCATGGACGACGTTTGACTATGAAAATCCATGGGATCAAGAACTTGCTCCGGAATATATCCAAGATCATAGAACGTTTGACAAATTCCCAAAGACGCGGTGAAGTCTCCATCACGTTTATAAGCCGAAAGGCGGCAAGACCCACCACACCACTTTCGTGCAGGGCACCGCGCACAAATACCCTTTAGATTAGTCTCATCAAGCTTACGCAATTCATTGAAAAGTGGAGACGTTAACCAAATTTCATCAAATGGTTTTTCCATAATATTTCCTTGATGCAAACTCTTATCTGCCCCTGCAACGCCACAAATTGTAACATGTCCATCATATGTTACTCCGCAATACGATTTGGTCCATCCACATGACGGACTTCGTGTTGGCACAACATCTTCCGGATATTGCAGCAATGGCGGTAAATTAATAAAAATCTTGCTCCCCTTTTTTCTGAGTTCGTGGCAGAATTCCCTAAGCTCGATTACTTCTTTAACGTCAAGGGCCATGGGAGTACTATTTATACCTTTACCATTATATGGATTCAGCAATGAAAATCGCATACTGACATCCAACTCACGCGAAAGGTTTGCGAGATAGATGGAATCGGCCAAGTTACTTTTAATGATAGTTGCGTTTACTTGAACTGGAATATTCGAAGCACGAATTGCCTTAATTGCTGAGAGTGTTTTCTGGTGAGCACCATTCTGACCGCGAATCTCATCGTGCGCTTTAGCATCACCATCTAAGCTAAGCATAATGCCAATATTGCTAAAGTCTCTCAGGCGATTAAGGTAGTCAGATGAAATTAAAGTACCATTTGACACAATGGATAGGCTGAATCCATTACAATCAAATGCAGCACATACTTCGTACCAGTCTTTTCGTGCAAATATTTCTCCACCAGAAAGAATAACTTTAACAGCTCCAACTCGTCGTGCTTCTTCCGCCAATTTTTTGATGCGCCAAAGAGGTATATCCGCTGTCTTCTTTTTCACGGCATCAATGTAGCAAAATGAACACCCGAGGTTGCAGGTGTTGGTAACATTATAGTGCAAAGTGTGTAGAAGAGGTATGTTGACAGACGAGCATGACGAGTTCGCCATAAATCAATCTCCTTAATCTGGACAAGTTCAAATAGATCAAGCTTGCAGATCACTCGTATAAGACAAGATGGCGTCAGTATACTAGTTAGCGGTCGAACTTCTTTCGTGACAGGTCCAACAGGCGTTGCCCCAAATTCTCGATCTCCTCAGATGTCAGTTCAGCAGGATTACTCACAAGATCTTCTGGGCCAGCTCCCTTACTCGCGCCACACGCAAAACACCAATCAGCCGACCCACCTGGACGCTCTGGCATTTTTGTGAGGATGTCGCGCAAAAAATTCGGATCCAAAAGACCTTTTAAAATTGTTGGATCTTGCTGGATTTGTTCACGAATTGGCGAAGGAATTTGTGAAAATTCGGTAGATCTTGATTGTTTTTCGTTGGCCATGGTACTTCCCTCCATTTAATTGATTAATGTTATTAAATACCACCTAGCAATTGCTGTAATGCCAGATTTGAGTGAAAATTGCCCTGTCCGTTTTGAAAAATTAATTTACCATCACCATCCAACGTTCTAAATTATATGCTCTTCAATTACCGTGCCGTTCCTTTTTATATACATAAAAAAATCACGCATATGAAACATAAGGTAAGGCAATTCACATACCAGCCAATTGAAAGAAGTGGTTTTTATATTTGAAAACTGTATATTGGTCTGTCGGAAAATGTGGGTTTTTTTTTAAGTTTTGACTAGTAACTATATGAAGTTACAAATATTTTATACGCTATTATTTAACAGCCCATTTGCAATTAAAGCCGTTCTATTTTTTATCTTATTTGAAATTTCACAAATAATATGATCAGTCTTATTTGTGCTAATAAAGATGCGTTTTATATCTTATTAGATACGTTTTTTATCTTATTAGATACAATTCAATGCACGTTTTTACATCAGAGCCTAAGAAATCATGGCCATGAGATTGCAGAGGGGCAGGATGTGTTGAGCACTCAGCCCCCAACGCTGGGCAATATACTCAATGTCGTGCTGATGAAACGACTGAACCGCAAAGAAGCGTTTGGTGGCCCGAAAGTACGCACAACTGAGGAAAAACCTCACTCGATTGGTGGGAGAACGAAGGGCGTCGGCAATCGCCAAGAGACTCATGAGAAAAGTACAAAACTGTTTCCCCTCTAAGGTGGGAAAAGCGTGGGGGGACAGGCGTCTTGTTCTAACGTGGTCAGAATGGACATGACGGGCATAGGGACTTCCTCCTTTTTGAGATAAGGAAGAGGATAGCATCTAGAGAGGAGGGCGAGGGAGAAATACGGTTTGCCTTAGGACTTATCAGGAACGCAGGGAAGGGTACGAACCGGAGCATCATGGTACCTGGTGGGCTATGCAACTTTTCGTTACTTTGTTGGGTTAGACACAATATCTCAAATCTTCATTTTTAGTTAGGTGAAGCCTATCCGTTCTCCGGCCATTATAAAAAAGCAACTCGTAATCCACAGGCTAATAACGCGGCTTTTCGGTCGTGACGGCAATCCGCACCATCCCATTTTTAAGCGAAAGGGTCTTTCCCTCTACCATGAGGTGGTCTTCTTCCAGCGTGATTTCCAAGCCGCCAATAAATAAGGATCGACTTTTCTCTTTCAAGACGCCGCCCATGACTTGCATAATATCCACGTCCAATGTCTCGATGGTGTCGTGTTCGTGGTTCTTGAAACGGACAGAAAGTGGCAATTCATTACACCAATCAAACCAGATTTCGAAATCAATTTCTTCAGCATTCGTAAACTCAATATCAATCAGTTCCCATGCTTCGACCGTCCGAATCGAGTAATCGAGCACCCGCTCAACAATCTTCGACAACGGGACCGCATACAGAAAGGTATGATTTTTGGCAATCGCACACACCCGCATTAATTCCATGGTCGTCATGGCAATTAACGATGCACTCTCTTGGGCGTTTACCATTTTTACCCTTTCAATACTCTCAAATAGGGTCCCCTCGAAAATCGACTGTCAAAAAGCCCAGTTTCAGCGGGTTTTTGGTGGTGGTGACATGCTCTCAAATAGGGTGTAGCCTAATTGAGATGATGGAGGGCGGGCCAACTCGCTCCGCTCAGACAAGGCCCGCCGGTTATTTCGAGCGTCCACCCAGAGGGCCGGGCGGAAGGCGTCGAATACTGTGAAGGGGAGAAGGGTCCTAGGAGCGTGGATAATCTCCATCCCGCGGAGCTTGAAGATCAACAAGTCCTGCTACAAAAATTTCCAATCTGAAAACGTTGCGGCCTGCCCTAGCGGGGTCCCATCCGGTTTGAGAATGTTCCACACCGTGGCGCGTTCCACTAAAAACCGTTTTCCGGATCGGGAGATCCGGACTCCACGATAATCGGCAATGAACCCCTTGGTCTTAGCCTGATGCAGCATGCGGGTCCGTTCTTCACGATTCACGGGCTCGGCGGTTTGCCGTGAGGGCGTTTGAGTCAGTTGGTCCCAATCCATTTCCCATAGGGTTAACGCGGTCCGGTTTCCATAATTGAGGATGGGGTCATCCTGCAATCCGTGAGAGACGACCACGAATGGGCAGGTGAACAAGCGTTCGGCCTGTTCCAGTATGGTCCCTTCCCGAGAGATGAGTTCACGGTTGAGCCAGAGCACATAACTGTCCAATAAATATTGGGACCATTCGATAACCCAGGGTTTTCGCCAATGATCAGCTAACGGGTTCATCTGATTAGTAGTGGAGGGATTCATTCGGGTGATGATGCGGAGCGTCGAATCAGAAGCAGTGTAATGGTCTTTTTGATTTGTTGAAAAGCACCAAGCATTAATAATCTTCCAAAACAGCGAAAAGCGAACACATTGAATTCAGTATCCATAACAACCTGCCATTCCCGACATTTCACACGTCCTATTCGATGATTTTCGTGGAACCAGCTGTTCTTTTTCAAATCTGGAAAACAGGAAAAAACGCCAGACATGAATTTCCCTTCCTAACTAACTAACGCTCTTTCCCAATTCATAGGGGTTGACTCCCTAGGCCCGAATGCTAAAGTTCGCCCTGTTACCGCTCTGGCAATGCCAATCAACCGAAATGGTCAACAGGTATTCGGTCATCATGTGGGTGCTCGCTAAGTTGACGAGATGGGGTATGGGGACATGACGGAAAAGACAAAGACCCTACAAAAAATTTCACCTGCTGAGCTGGATGAATTGATCTCGAAAATGAAAAGTGAGAAGTACTCTTCGCTCGCTCTGCTCGGCCCCGGTTTGAGATTAAGCCCATCTTCTGAAGACTGGCCGGACAGTTTAAAAGATTATCCTTGTGTGTTTCAGTTGACAGAGTTTGTGGACAGCCTGGCCGTAAAACTTCGCTGGCGGACAACCAGATTGGGGAGGCCGGGGCGAGGCATCTGGCGGGGCTGACGAACCTCACGACGCTCGAGCTGGCGGACAACCAGATTGGGGAGGCCGGGGCGAGGCATCTGGCGGGGCTGACGAACCTCACGACGCTCCAGCTGGCGGACAACCGGATTGGGGACGCGGGGGTGAAGCATCTGGCGGGGCTCTCGAACCTCACGAGGCTCGAGCTGGGGTGGAACCAGATCGGGGACGCGGGGGTGAAGCATCTGGCGGGGCTAACAAACCTCACGACGCTCGAGCTGGGGAGAAACCAGATCGGGGACGCGGGGGTGAAGCATCTGGCGGGGCTCTCGAACCTCACGACGCTCGAGCTGTGGAGCAACGAGATTGGGGAGGCGGGGGTACAGTATTTGGCGGGGCTGACGAACCTCACGACGCTCGAGCTGGAGGACAACGAAATTGGGGACGCGGGGGTGAAGCATCTGGCGGGGCTGACGAACCTCAGGAAGCTGGGGCTAAAAGAGAATGATCTTGCCGACCTTTCTCCTCTTTCGAATCTGGGTTCCCTGGTCAATCTTAATGTTAGCAAGACGAAGGTTTCTGACCTCATACCCTTAAAAAGATTATTTGAGAAGGGCATACCTGCCAAATGGGAGGTTGGGAACAATTGGGAAGATGGCATATTTGTGAAGGGTTGTCCGCTCATTCATCCTCCACCAGAAGTCGTCCAGCAAGGACATGAGGCCGTCCTGAACTATTTCCTGGAGATCGAAGAGCAGGGGATGGACCGGCTCTTTGAAGCCAAGATGCTGATTGTGGGGGAAGGACGGGCCGGGAAAACGAGTTTGTTGCGCAGGCTCTATCAGCCCGATCAACCCTTGCCGGATGAAGATGAGACCACCAAAGGTATCGATATCCATCGGCATGACTTTCCACTGGCCAATGGGCGGACGTTCCGGCTAAATGTCTGGGACTTTGGGGGGCAACAGATCTACCATGCTACGCACCAGTTTTTTCTGACGAAAAACTCCCTCTACATCCTCCTGGACGATACGGCCAAAAATCACAAGTCCGTTACCGACGAAGGGTTCAGGTATTGGCTGGAGGTGATCGAACTCCTCAGTGACCGGAGTCCTGTCTTGATTTTTCAGAATGAAAAGGGTGGAAGGAGTAAGGCAATTGACGAAGCCGGAATCAAGGGCCGATTTCCGAATGTGAAGGAGGTGTATCGGGGCAATTTGGACAAGTCCGACTCAGCTAAGCCCCTCTCTGCGGCGATTGAGTTTTTTGTGCAGCGTCTCCCCTATGTGGGAGAGGAGGTGCCTGCCAAATGGATCCCTATTCGGGGCGCTCTTGAGGAGGAAGCTAGGCACCGCCCCTATATTTCTCAGGAGGACTATTTCGCCGTCTACCGTCGGCACCTTGAGTTCGACCGCACCAAGGCCCTTCATTTGAGCCGCTACCTGCATGACCTGGGTGTCTTTCTGCATTTCCAGGAGGACCGGTTGTTGCGCCGGACCGTGATTTTACAAAATCCGTGGGCGACCGAAGCTGTGTTCCGCATTTTGGACGATCCCACGGTGGTGGGGCGTCTCGGCCGTTTTACGTTGGCGGATTGCGAACGGGTCTGGGCCACCACCGAATACGCCAGCATGCATCTTGAGCTGCTGGCGCTGATGGAGAAGTTCGAATTGTGCTATGCCCTGAGGGATCAGGAGGACACCTGGCTGGCGCCTCAACTGCTCTCACCTTCCGTTCCGCCGGCGTTAGATGGATGGGGCGAAAGCGGCGACCTAGTGTTGAGCTATCGGTATGGCTTTTTGCCCAAAGGCCTCATCAGCCGGCTGATGGTTCGCATGCATCGGTTTGTCCTCCGTCCCGAAATGGCTTGGGCTACTGGCGTGTTGTTCGAACGAGAGGAGACCCAAGTGCTGGTTCAGATCACGCTCCGTGGCAATGAAATAGTCCTCCGGGCACGAGGGCCTGAGCGTAAAGCGCTTCTGAGCGTCATTGCCAGTGACCTGGACGCGCTCAACGCGAGTTTTCCTGGCTTGGAAGAGAAGCTGGGGAAATGGATTCCCTGTGTCTGTTCCCAATGTGTGATCTCGGCGTTGCCGGAAATGTTCGAGCAGAAACGTCTGCTCAAACGGAAACAGGACCGTAAACTGGCCATTGAGTGTCCGGGGAGTTACGAAGATGTCAGTGTGCTGGAGTTACTTGATGGGCTGAAATTGGAGGACCTTCCGCGCTGGGCCGACAAACCGTCCGATGATCAGAATGGTGTATCGGACGCTTCTTCTGCCGGACAGACTCCGAGCAAAACCATTAAAGTTTTTCTCGCCTCTTCTGAGGAACTACGGGAAGATCGGGATGCGTTCGATCTGTATTTCAGACAGCAGAATGACCGGTTGCGTCAACAGGGCCTGTACTTGAAGATTATCCGGTGGGAAAATTTTCTGGATGCCATGTCCGACAGTCGGCTTCAGGATGAGTACAACCGTGAGGTCCGGTCTTGTGAAATTTTTGTGAGCTTGTTCATGACGAAGACGGGAAAGTTTACCGAAGAGGAATTCGATGTCGCTCATCAGGCTTTTCAGGAGAAGGACCGCCCTCAAATTTACACTTTTTTCAAGAAGGCGAATATTTCAATCGATGACGCGATTTTAGATGACTTGCAATCGTTACGAAAATTCCAGGATAAACTGCAGAGACTTGGGCATTTCTGGACCAAGTACGACAATGTGGAACACCTGAAGCGTCAGTTTCGAGACCAACTCGACAAACTGTTGGACCAAGGACTGGTTTGACCTGGAGAAACCGCTTTAGATATGCGCTCTTTTCCCGCCTGGTAAAACCTTATAGCCAATGAGAAAGTCCAGAGCACATTCGGGATCGCATCCGAGGTCAGGTCTTGCATACATGCATCTTTCAATTCGAGCCATCTGAGCTGGTCCGGCCCTGGTGGCTTCCATGTCTGCTCCACTGGGCAAGGATAGCTTGTATCCAAAAAAAAGAACCGTTGCCTTCTTGATATCTTTTTGGGCGGGGGTTCGTCCCGCCAGCC
>DOFS01000416.1:21346-22444 GCA_003523945.1 Nitrospiraceae bacterium
GTGGCCAAAACCATTGACGCCCAGACAGGCTTCATTGGATGGGACAGACGCGAGCCTTAGAAGAGCAGACCAACTCGCTGCGCTCAGACAAGGTCTGCTGAATGATCAGAGCGTCCGTCCCTTGAGCCTGTCAGCAGGCGTCGGATGAGGCCAAAAGGAAAGGTAAAGTGGGTTTTTGTGATGCCGAGATTAGTCACAGAAGATCGGAGCATAATTGACGTCCTGTGGCCTTGTGGCGCGGCCAAGTCGTGTCGCCGACTTCGGAGGAAGGCGCGCATTGTTTGAGCGCAGCGAGTTTGCGCGCCGCCGGAGTCGACGACACGGCGCAGGGCACCCGAAGGGCCACGCCGCGGCCACCATGGTTTTGGGTCCTTTTGCCGAAACAAAAGGACCTCGTTCGCCGGGACGAAACCCGGCATCTCCAAAAACGACATGGATTGCATAGTTGGTTAACTGCATTAGAATGCTTTATTCCCCACTCCTGTACTTTTTGGCGCCTCCCTTCCCCCAATGGGCGAGGGTTGAAAGAGAATCTGGTCTGTGGCGTGGCGAAGCCGTACAGCCGACACCACCGGAGAAAAAGCGGGCAGTATGTGAGCCTAGCGGAGTTCCTTACGGTCTCTTTTTTTTGTACGGACCGATTCCTGCTGTCCAGCCCCCAGGAAGAATGGTCTAGGTCGAAATGCGGGAAAGGATGGCATCAGCGATTCGTTCCGGGGAAGCTTGGTCTGTTGGAATGACATGATCGGCGGCGGCTTGGTAATGAGGTCTGCGAATTTCGAGAATTCCCTCGATTTCTTCTACGAATGATTTGGTGCCTGACAGAGAGGGCCGCTGCGTATCACCGGCAATCCGGCTTGCAATCGTTGAAACTTCGGCAGTCAGCCAGAAAATGTTTCCATTCTCTTTAAGAATTCTGACGTTTTCTTCCTTCAGGATGAGTCCCCCGCCTGTGTCGATAATCAGATTGTCCCGGCCGGCGACCTTCTGACACATCTGTGTTTCAAGGCCGCGGAAATGATCCCACCCGAATTGCTCGACGATGAGCGGAATTGATTGTCCGGTCTCTTTGACGATTTCCGCGTCGGTGGAAATGAC
>DOFS01000415.1 GCA_003523945.1 Nitrospiraceae bacterium
TCCGCTGCACGTCAGGCCTATGTCACTTTCTTGAACATCTGGAGTCAGGCCGATTCGGATCTTCCCGAGTTGCAGGAAGCCAAACAGTTTATTCAACAGGCCGCCCAGCAGTAATCTCGCAAGGGGCATTCCCGAGGTTTTTAATCGAGAATCCATCTTCGATTTCTTCTCCACAGAATTTATGTTTCTGGCCTTCCAGCTTTACGATGTGTATCAAAAATCCCTCTTGGGGTTTGCTCCTAAAAAAGCGTTGGAAGGTTAACGCCTCGCAAGTGTGTCTCCAACTCTCGTGACAACGTGATGTTTGGTGTTGCCGGGTTTCGCCCCGGCAGGCGAGGCCCTTTTGTTTCGGCAAAAGGGCCCAACACCATCTACGCCCCGTCTGGCCTTATTGGAGGGGACGGACGCTAGTCTCAGGAGGGCGGACCAACTCGCTCCGCTCAAACAAGGCCCGCCAGCTGTTAAGAGCGTCCTCCCTTGGTCCAGCCAGCAGGCGTTGGAACATGGGAAACGAACCTTTCGGGGGCAAACATGAAAAAGCGAGGAACCATATATTCTGTATGATCCCAAAACAGTCCATTTAATAAGCGGCCCAGCGATAATCCTCGCATAGGTTATTTCCCACAGTAGTATTTGGGTATCTATCTTTAGCTTCGTTATTCCTGCGGGCTTCTGACAGGAATCTGCGCCTCTCGCTATAGTGAAACAATCTTGACTCCGGTTGGCCTGGCCTGCTTTCTCGTTCTTGAGATTTCGTGGGTAGTCCGTTATTGCCATTGAGAATAAGCGGATATTTATTTTTTAAACATTAATCAAAATTTTCATCTTTACATTATTTTAGAAGTTGAGTAGCATGATGCCGGGATCCCCAAGTTTATACTAGCTGAACTTTTTAAACTAAATCATAATGGCAAATATTTGCTGGGTTAATTAATTGCAAGACCATCTTATTTGGACGAACTATCTAGTGTCGTTCAGTGGGTAGACTGCGGGATTTATAGCAATATAAATGGACAATAAAATTACTGCGATTGGGTTGGCGCCATTACATGGAACAGTCTTGTCAATCATCGTTGGGGCATTTGCAGCATACTCTATAAGTACCTTTCTTGGATTAGAAAAATTCCTTCATGATGTATTCCGGGTTGCCATAAAAATAAATCAAATTAAGGTTTCAGGTAGTTACGGCCTTTCTAGTTATTCAACTTACTTTGGCGGAAGGGATGAAGAGGAGCGGACAAAACTAGTACGAAAACTTCAGGATCTGATTTCTGGCGATACGCTTACGAGCGGTCCTCCTCTTGAAAATCTCCCTACAGATTCAAGCGAGCGAGGTGCAGAAATCTTAAAGATTATAAGTGCGATATCACATCATTATCCATTTCCCACAAGGGCAAGACCACATGAAAAAGGGGGGGTGGAGGGTTTTCAGGATCCTGTGGTGTTTAGGTCTGTGGACGAGGTAGAAGCATGGATAAAGGCTGTAGAGGAGATAAATATACGAGTGTCGTGGGCTTTTGACAACAATAAAGGGAAATTCAATGAGTACATCCAGCAATTTCACCAGCGAGAGGTTGCCGAGCATCAAAAGGTATACGGTTCACGACGCCCTCTAGCTGAAGTATTTAGGGATTCAGTATCGCCTGGAGCTCTGCAAGATATACAGGAAGCAGACAAAAAGTTAACTAATATGGGGACGTACGATTTTGGGACGAACTTGGTTAAGGGATTTGATCTTGCAATAAAGGAGGCCAATGATATTGCGCTTGAACTTAAGATTAGGTTGGAAGAGTATCGTATTGCAAAGGATCACGTCCCAAAGAAGTTTTGGCTTTTTTTTACACTGGGCTTCGCCTCTTTTTCATTTCTTTGTGCTGTAATCCTCCCAATGTTTTTTCTCAATCTTCCAAGTGTAATTTGGAAGGGTGTTCCAGTAGCGTTTTACCTTTGGTCTCTTTTGCTTATCATTATTAAAGTAGTAAAATTGTGAACGAATTGATAGAAGCGAATAATTGTCAAAAACCTTTTATATATAACAAGTGCGCATGGTCTCTCATGGGGATTAGTGATCGCACTCCATTGGAGTCTGCTTTTGTAATCCAATATTTCTGGAGTGGGAGTCGCGTCCAGCCATCCAATGTCGGCTTTTACTTTCCTTTCCGATTCACTTGATCGTTGTGGTGGTTTCTAATAGTTTCTCTTCTACTAATAGTCATCGTAACATCCCTTCACCTAAATGCTTATAAGTCACTCTGTTTCCTGCCTGGTTTTGAATATGGTACATCGGGTATCGGAAGCTGAAGATTTAATGCCCTTCATCTCTCTTTATTTTAAGGAAGGATCTCAATGCACGATTTTTCTAACTTTGGCAATGAACGCGATAGATTAATCTATTCTCTGTGAATTGCTTGGGACCGGTTTCTAATTAATTGTGATTATATCGCTTTGCCCTTTGGATTGAGGTATGATCCTTTATGATGATGAAACGATTTTCCCTAGTACTCCCTTTTGTGTGTGGAATTCTTTTTCTCATCGGTTGCACTTCTATTGCTGAACTAACCGTCCAGCCTGAATCGCCGGAAGTCCTGCTGGTCAATATCACGCCGTTGGACGCGACGATGTTTGAGCAACGCTTGCAAGTCGACTTGCGCATTCGGAATCCCAATGATTTTGATCTAGAGGTGACCGGCCTTGATTTTACCCTGTACCTCAATAATCAACGACTTGCCCGTGGCCTGACGAATAAGGCCTCGACTATTCCCAGACTGGGAGATTCTGTGATTTCCGTTGAGACCACGACCTCAACACTCGATGTGATACGACAACTCCTTCAACTCTCCCAACGGCAGGAAGTCTCTTATCAGGTCGACGGTATCCTCTATGGACAAGGCGCCCGCTTGCCCTTTGAAAACAAGGGTGTGTTGCTTGATACCAACAAAATTTCCGATTCCTCCCCCTGATCGTGAATGAGGACGTGCTCCCTCCTGACCGGCATTGCCTCTCCTTGAAAATTTCAAGGCAGAATGTTTTTTCCCCCGTTTTAAAAGGCTGACATTCGATCCTACATGGAGGATCCCGTTCTCTGAATCCCCAACGTCACGGACGCTATCTTTTCACCCTCTTCTACTTTCCTTGCAGAGTGAGAGGGAACAGAGCGAAAGCAGGATGCGAAAATGTATTTCCGTCTGTTCCCCCCAATTGCTTGTGGTCCTCCTACTCGGGCACAATCCTTTGCCATTGAAATGAAATGAGGTTCTCGTTAGGAAAGGAGATTGAAGATTATGACCCCGTTTGTTGACCGGATGATACGCGCGGCTAAATTCGATGTTCACCTCTACGAAGAGGTGGAAGCCGACAAGGGTG
>DOFS01000234.1:0-7582 GCA_003523945.1 Nitrospiraceae bacterium
CATTGACAAAGACCAGGAAAACTTTGAGAATCCTGACAGAAACATATCGCGGCTGTTCATCGTTGGCGACAGAGCACCACACGCCATCACTTGAAAGGACGCACAGTATGGGAAGTTCCTACCGGGGTCGACACAAACTGCGACGACTTCAAAAGCCTGCAGTCGACAAACCCATTGACGAACTACTCAAAGGACTGCGACCCAAGCCCTCTGCCTCAAGCAACAACGCCTATCGGGAACAGTCCCTGAGGATTCATGGGCTCATTTGTGCCAAATGTGCCAGAGAATTCGATGTTAAAAACAGGCACCTGCTCACCGTACACCACAAAGACGGCAATCATCACAACAATCCGCCGGACGGATCGAACTGGGAAAACCTCTGCATGTATTGCCACGATGATGAACACAGCCGGGGTATCCTTGGTGATTATTTGCGGAAGGCAAAAGAAGACAAGCCTTAAGAGATCAGTCTACAATCCCTCAGCGGACGAAGAACACATGCTGAAGAATTGAACGAAATTACGGAAAGGCGGATGAGTGTATGCTGAGAAAAGAATCCCTGAAGGGGATACATGGCATTTATGTGGTCGTAGAGGACTTGGGACCGGAACTGAGAGGCGTCTTAAACCGAAGTGAGTTGCGAAAACGAGTGGAGGCACAACTTCAAACGGCAGGCATTCGTCTCGTCAAAGAACTCGAGGCAGCCAAATTGCCCGGAGAACCCTATTTATATGTCAATATGGCTGCTCTTCCCTTGGGTCCAAAGCGGTACGCCTGTCGGATCGACCTTGAAGTCCACCAACTAGTGGCCCTTGTTCACAACTCCTCCACCGGACATGCTATCACCTGGGAACAAGGCGTCGTAACGGCGGGTGGCGTCAAAACCATTTTCACCAATTTTGACGAATTGGTCCTGGACTTTATTTGTGATTATCTGGCGATGAATCCCGACAACTAGCCTATTCACCCAATCACCGCAATCGTTCTTTCGAATCTCGTGCTCTGCTGCCAAGGCTCTTTTCCAAATTTCACCTGACTTCCGCCTCACATGGCCATAGGGGCTCCTCCACCCCACCCGTTCCTGATCACCAGCATCATTCGACTTTCAAAAAATCTTTATACATTGAATACCCCCACAGGCTTCACTGGTAGATTCTCATGAAATTTGACCTCGGCGGCCCAATCATGAGAAAAAGACCCTTGTCTATATTTCTAGCTTAGAAGGAGAATGCTCATGGCGAAAGCGCGTGCCCGTCACATTTTGGTTCCAACAGAAGAAGCATGCAAGAACTTAAAAACACAAATTGAGGGCGGAGGAGATTTTGCAGCCGTGGCTAAGGAACATTCCACCTGTCCATCAGGCAGACAAGGTGGGGACTTAGGCGAGTTTGGCCCCGGTCAAATGGTCAAAGAATTTGATGCGGTCGTATTTAGCGGCGAACTCGGCAAGGTCCACGGCCCTGTTAAAACTCAATTTGGCTATCATCTTCTTGAGATCACCAGTCGCACCCCATAAATGGTTCGGCATTCATAGGGCAAGGGCATAGTCTCATGGCTATGCTCTTATCCTGTTCCCCATCCTCTTCATCATGACCTTTTGGGTACAATCAGTCTGCCCACATGGGCATCCAAGAGATACCCAGGCCAAAAGTGTCCACGGCTTCCATCAGATACGTAAAGGTTTGGCATCAAGATTCCCCTTGATGTAGACTCTCCTACTTCATTGAATCACTTTAAACACTCGCACATTTTTTAATGATGCCAAGCGAACACCAGCCGCCCAAATCAACGCAATTCAAAAAGCTCCTGTTGTCTTCCCAGCTTGAATTTATCTGTGAAGCCCACAATGGGCTCAGCGCCAAGATCGTGGAAGAAGCGGGATTTCGCGGTATCTGGGCCAGCGGACTCTCGATCTCGGCTCAATTCGGCGTGCGGGATAATAACGAGGCCAGCTGGACTCAGGTCCTGGACAATTTGGAATTTATGTCTGATGCTGCCCGCATACCCATTCTTCTCGATGGGGACACTGGCTATGGCAACTTTAATAATATGCAGCGTCTGATTCGCAAATTGGAACAGCGGCAGATCGCGGCAGTATGTATTGAAGACAAATTGTTTCCCAAGACTAATAGTTTTCTCAAGGGTGACACGCAGCCCATGGCCGATATTGAAGAATTTTGCGGAAAAATTAAAGCCGGAAAAGATGCGCAATCAGATCCGGATTTCTGCATCATCGCCAGGGTTGAAGCGTTTATCTGCGGCTGGGGACTGGCCGAGGCCTTGCGGCGCGCGGAGGCGTACCACCGAGCCGGGGCGGATGGCATCCTGATTCACAGTGCGCTGGCGGTGCCTGATGAAATTCTGGCATTCAAGCGGGAATGGGGCGACCGATCTCCCGTGGTCATTGTACCAACCAAATATTACTCCACTCCCACCGATGTGTTTCGGCAGCACGGGTTTTCCATGGTGATTTGGGCCAATCACATGCTTCGGGCCGCGGTAGCCACAATGCAAACGACCGCCCGGGTCCTCAAAGAACAGGAAAATCTTTTGTCGGTTGAAGATAACATTGTTCCGGTTTCTGAAGTCTTTCGTCTGCAGGGTGCAGCTGAACTCATGGAAGCGGAGCAACGCTACCTTCCAAGAAGCGCCGAACGCGTAACGGCAATTGTCCTGGCCGCTTCCCGTGGAGATGAATTGGGTGAACTGACGGAAGACAAACCCAAAACCATGGTGAACATTCGTGGGGTCCCCCTTCTTGCTCATATCATTGACGCATACAACAGCATGGGCATCAAGAATATTTTCGTAGTTCGGGGGTATAAAAAAGAAGCCGTCAATCTTCCCAATCTGACCTATGTCGATAACGATGCCTTCGCGGAAACGGGAGAATTGGATTCCTTGTTGAAAGCGCTTCAATCAAAAGAAGCCCACTTCCAGACCACCATCGTGTCCTATGGCGATGTCCTGTTTAACAGCTACATACCTCAGGCGCTTCTTCAAGCCAAGGACGACTTTGTGATTTTTGTAGACAGCGACTGGCAGGAAAAAACGAGTTATACCAGGCTTGGTGGGTTTGCCGAATGCACCGCGCCGAATTCCCGAAGAGCCTTCAATACACAGATCCACCTCAAACAATTAGGAACGACAATTCCTCCGGAATTGATTCATGGCGTCTGGATGGGATTTTTCAAAGTTTCAACTCAGGGTCTCACGCCATTGCAGGAGATCCTGACCGGACTTCTCGCCGACCCGATTCACCGGAAAGCAGGAATGGCAACGCTGTTTCAAGAATTACTACGAAGAAATTATCCGATTAGAGTTCTCTACACCGTCGGGCATTGGCTGGACATTAACAGTCTCGATGATGTCGTCCAGGCTGGAAGTTTCTAATCTTCGTTGGGTAAAATTTTCTTGAAGAGACGAGAGATACCGGGTTTCGGCCCGGCAGTCTAGCTTTTGGATGATGTGGTTCGATGAGCGCACCTGACCTCTGGTTCGTCTCGAAGAACAAATTCGTTGTGTGGAGGAAAAAACCCAAAGCCAGTAAAGCCCCGTTCAGCCTCATCAAATTTAGGTGGAATAACTATACAAAATTACATGGTCAGATCCTGTAATGAAGGGAGCCTTCAGATGAAACTCTCAGATCTCTCTCAGAAGGAATTCAAAGATTTAGTGAATAGCATGGTGGACGACCGGCTGTGTGAACTGTTGGGCGAACCCGACCTGGGCCTCGCCCTGGACGAGAAGGTGCGTGCTCAATTAAAGCAAGTCTTGGATTCCCCGGAACGGGTAACGGGGGAAACCGTCGCCGAACGACTGAACCTCAAATGGTGAAATGACATGGCCTGGTATCGCGTCAGCTATCAGCCTTCAATTCTGGACGATCTTCAAACCACCGACCAAAGTATGGCCCAGCGTCTTTTGGATAAAACCAAGTGGTTGGCATCCAATGTCGCCAACCTTCGACATGGGCCTCTGCACAAGGACCTACCCGGGCTCGTCCAATATGCTGTTGGTGACTGGCGCATTCTCTATTCCATTGACCCGGACGAGCATATCGTTCACATCCATCGAATTGCGACCAGACGAGAACTCTACACCCGTTGCCCACCACAGCAACATTCATGAGTCGGTCTGAACGGATCGAACAGGAACTCACCAAGGCAGCCAAGGGGCTCCAGAATGGGAACGATGGTTTGGCCCGGGTGTGCGCGCGACGAGCCGTTGCCCTCGCCTCGCAGCATCGAGCAAACCAACGGAATCTGCCAAACTGGCAGGGAGATGCCATGCATCACCTTCGTCAGATCCAAGAAGAAACCACATTTCCCCTTCATGTGCGAGCAGCCGCACAACGACTTCTGACCAAAGTGACCGAACAGACACAGTTGCCCATGACCACGGATCCCATCACCGACGCACGCATCATCCTTGATCATCTGAATGCAGAGATTTGAATCCAGGCTTTCGGAAATCCATCCAGGTTATCAAGCTTTCCTCAGAGAGATTACACCCCTCGGCTAGCCAATGCGTTTTTGCACAATCCAACAAAGATTCCGCGAATCCTATTGTTCGATTGCAAAGATTGGACTCCAACTCCTGTTCCTGACGATCATCGTGATGATGACCCACCCCCAGCGACTCATGGGAGCCGCCTCCCCCCAATTCATTATTGAGGCCCCCGAACCTCTGGAACCATTGGCTGCCCGCTTGAAGGACATCCACCCACAAGCACTGCAGCGTATGATGGACTTTATGGGACTTGAACACCCCGGACCTCCCATTCGAGTCATCCTGGCGCCAAACGAATCGCCACTTGCACAGGAAGCGTCAGAATGGATGTCTGGATACGCAGTCAGTCAGACTTCCACAATTGTTCTCCTCACTGACCGGAGTTTGACCTATCCGAATGATTCACTCAACGAAGTCTTCCTGCATGAAATCGGCCATATCCTGGCCCATCGGGCGGCAGGAGAACAGCCTTTGCCTCGATGGTTTGATGAGGGATTAGCGATGATGGCCGCCCGAAGGTGGGATTTGGAAGACCGAGCCCGATTAGTCTGGGCAATGGTCTCAGACACGCAAGTCTCACTGAATGAACTCAATACCCTCTTCAGCAAAGACGAGACCTCCGTCCGACGGGCCTATGTCCTGGCTTACGCCTTTACGCAAGACCTCCTGGAACACACAGGACAGGATACCCCTAAACGAATTCTGGCAAAAATCCAACAGGGCATGTCCTTTCCTGAAGCCTTTGCGCAAACCACCTTCATGACACTCACAGAAGCAGAAGAGCAGTTCTGGGGTCGGCAGACACTCTGGAATCGCTGGATCCCTGTGGCCACCAGTTCCGGAATGGTCTGGCTCGCGATCACCCTCCTGGCCTTTTGGGCGTTTACAAGACAACGGAAGCGAGCAGCAGCGATTAAGAAACAATGGAGAGAAGATGACTTTGATCTATGATAGCTTGTCTCATGAAGATATCATCAGACCTTTTCACCAATGTAGCTTCGGTTGAGAGAAGGATGGAATTCTTTAGGCATTTCCCTTACCTTCCGACTGGTGCGGAAAGTAAATGACCATATATCTGAAGGACATTTCATTAACGGGAATTTTTTGAATTCCTGATAGTTGCCGGGTTTCGGCCCGGCAGCCGAGGTCCTTTTGTTTCGGCAAAAGGACCCAAAACAAGTGACCCCCCGTCCGGTCTCATTGAGATGGGCGGACGCGGGCATTGAGGAGGGCGTCCCAGCTCGCTGCGCTCAAACAAAGTCCGCTGGTTCATGAAGGCGACCTTCCAAAGAACCAGCCGGCAGGCGTCAGACAGCAGGGAGAGGTATTCAGATAAAGAAGTCTGTGGAAATTAATTGAATTCACCATAAATTATCAGGCTTCGAAACTAGGCCGTTTGGCAAACTTCTATTTACCTTGAAAGGAAATTCCAAATGTCTCAAAGACTCAAAGAAAAAGTGGCCGTCATTACGGGTGGCAATAGCGGGATTGGTTTGGCCACAGCCAAGTTATTTCAGGCTGAAGGGGCCAGAGTGATCATTACGGGAAGAAGGAAGGAGGCGGTGGAAGCGGCAGTGAAAGAAATCGGAGGAGCGAGTGCCGGTTTCGTGTCAGATACCGGGAACCTCAATGACATCGGGGATTTGTATCAACAAATACACAGGACTGCGGGAAGGATCGATGTTCTCTTCCTCAATGCCGGCATTGCGATCTTTGGCCCATTTGACACCGTAGACGAAGCCACATTCGATAAGATGGTCAATGTCAATTTCAAAGGCCTGTTCTTCAATATTCAAAAAGCCTCTCCGCTTCTGAATGAAGGAGCGTCGGTCATTATCAACTCATCCATCGCGGACCAGAAAGGATTTCCCAATTCCAGTGTCTATGGCGCAACCAAAGGGGCCGTTCGGAATTTGGCCAGAACCTTGTCGACTGAATTTCTTGAGAGAAAAATCCGGGTCAACGCTCTGGCCCCTGGACCAATTGATACACCTATCTTCGAGAAAGTGGGCGTTCCTGCAGAAGAAGTTCCAGGCATGAAAGCAAGCTTTGGTGACCAAAACCCCATGAAACGAATGGGAACCTCAGAGGAAGTCGCCAAAGCCGCGCTATTTCTGGCATCAGATGATTCATCTTACATCACCGGAATTGACCTCACCGTCGATGGAGGCGCAACACAATTGTAATTTCTACCCAGATGATGGCGACCAACCAGAGAAGCGGTCAGGGTCATTGGCCTAAGGCTCTTGCAAGGAAGGGCGGGAAAGTATTTTTCAGTCGGAAAGATAGAGGCTGCCATGGCTCAGCAAATCGAGGAGTAAAGAATCATATCCTTCCGACGGGACGTATTGGTCAGAACCGATTTGGCGTTCGGCGCACAAGGTTTTCACTAGATCGGTCATGAGCCCACTGCAGGTGTACTGGCGTCCATCCACAAATAGCCAGAGATTCTGTCCATGTTCATGAAACGCAAAACGTGAGCCTTCATTTCTGACAAGTTTTCCTCCCTCCGAAAGATGGGTACGAACATCTTCCAGACGGTGTTCCTCCGGCGTCGTCTCCTCATCCTGGTATTTCGGAGAGGTCATATAACAACCAAACCATTGAGCCAGTTTAGCATCATCCTCGACATACCGGGTAAAGATCTTCTGAACTTTTTTAACCGCCTCGGAGGAAATCTGGCCTGGATTGGCTTGAGGAACCAGATCCGGGTCCGCATATCGAACCTCTTCGCTCAGCGCTTCTCCAACAGACTCGGAATAGTCGAGCAGGATATCCCGATGGGACGGCGCGCGAAATCCCACCGAACAGGTCATGCAATCCTCACCTACGGCTATCCCGTTATGTCCGACACGCGGGGGTACATAAAGGAGATCGCCCGGCTCCAATATCCACCGGTGTTCCGGTTCCCATTCAGTCAGGATCTTGACCGGAACATCGGAACGACGAGGAGACGTTTCATCAAAGATCCCCCCCACTTCCCATTGACGGCAGCCACTGACCTGCACCAGAAACACATCATAGTTATCATAATGCGGTCCGACACCGCCCTTGTCGCCGGAATAGCTGA
>DOFS01000234.1:7706-11004 GCA_003523945.1 Nitrospiraceae bacterium
AATCATCAACCCGCCAACTGGGGATAAAATAAAACTCCGAAAGAAATTCAGCGGCGGCCGGCACCCAATGATCCACAGCCTGGACTAACAAGGTCCAATGCGCGGTTGGCAGGTCGGAAAATGTCGCATCAGTAAACGGACCATGAGAGAGCTCCCATTGGTCGCTCGCGGGATCTTGGATGATCAGCCTCGATTCGACCTCCTCTTCGCAAGCGAGGCCGGCCAATTCATCAGCAGCAATCGGCGGCTTGATCCCGGGCAAGGCCTGCCGAATCAACAACGGCTTCTTCTGCCAATATTCACCTAAAAATGTTTCAAGCGAGACATCGCCTAGGGGGTTTGTTTTCATTAGCCAGCGCGAGCCATCAGTTTAAACAGTAACCACAAAACTCATCTGTAGTCATCCTCAATATTTTCATCCGAATGCTATCTGGGTCTTGAGGCTCTTCTAACGTTTGTATGGTCACCACATTGGGTAGCGAGTTGGACCACTCAAAGAAAATCTCCGTCTTTTAGTAGCTTCCCCTGGCCTGGTGGTGTGGCCGAGCAGTGCAGCCGACACCGGGAGAAAGGCGCGCATTGTTTGAGCGCAGCGAGTTTGCGCGCCGCGGGGGTCGGCGAACCGCGCAGGAGACCCGAAGGGCCACATCACGGTCAATATGGTTTTGGGTCTCTTTGCCGAAACAAAAGGGCCTCGTCTGCCGGGGCGAAACCCGGCAATATCGCTCATCGCTTGGACATGATCGATAGTAGTTTAGTTGAAATGGACATTTTGGAAAGTGCTCAACGGCTTTCTGGTGCCACGCTGAAATGCCTTATAAACCATGACAAACAGTCAGAATATTCAACAAGATTCTTTCACCATATCAACATGAGGAATGCCATCTTCGAGATAGCCATCTGATACCTGGATAAACCCATACTGCCCATAAAATCTGTGCAGGTACGTTTGGGCCGCTATTTTTATAGGCCTCTCAGGCCACCAACCGGCTATTTCCTGCAAGGCTGTCTGTAACAGTTTATGCCCAATTCCCTGCTTACGGAAATCAGCCTTCACCACAAACCGCCCCAGATTCACCTCAGGATTACAGAGTCCAGGGGGGAGAATCCGTGCATAAGCAATCAGTTCTCCACCCTCATTGCGGCCACAAAGGTGCCTGATTTCTGGATGTCGATCATACCCATCCAACTCCCGATATGCACAGTGTTGCTCCACGACAAACACATCCACCCTCAACCGCAATACGTCATACAACTGTTGGACAGTCAATTGCTGAAACGTCTTTACTTCCCATTGAACACTGTTCACCATATTGTTGGCCAATGTTTAAGGGTTCTATTTTCAGGATAAAACAATTCTGTTTTCTATGAAATGTGGAATATCGAAACTTTAAAAATGTTTTTCTTCCTCCACTATTACTTGTTCCATATGTCTTTTTTTGTTATTTATCCTTTAATACTACCCTTCACAAGGAGGTACCTATGAAGAAGCTTTCTAAGCTTCTGATGCGGACTTCCCTTCATGGCTCGCCGGCTGGAACCGGTGGTTGCTGACCCAAAGGGGAGTCATAGGGGGTTAAAGAGCTAAACGGACTCTCTGCTCTTACGAGTAGACCCTTCCATCCTTTTTTCCAAAATTGGGTGGACTCGAAGTTGAGATACGCTTGGAGGTGGGGGTTAGGTTTGCTCTTCCCCCAGCTCTCTTATGGGAGACAAGCTGGCTATGAGTGAATGCTTGTGGCACCTCCAATGCCCGTATTCCCCCAATAAGCCGTATCATCAACTCAAGAGAATGGAAACTCCATACGGCTCCATTCGAGGATCATGTGTGATAATCGTTAATTGTTCAGTTTGGGCTTGGGCAATGAGCATGCGATCAAACGGGTCATCATGATGACGGGGTAGGTTTCCGGCAACAAGTCCATGCCGGATTGAGATTGGAAGGTGATGAAAACTATTAGACTCTAGGACTTCTTCCAGTTCATCTGGGGCCTGGAGCTTACCCAGTGCCCGCTTGATGGAAATTTCCCATGCAGTTACGGCACTCACAAATATCGTGTTTTCCCCATTTCTGATCTCCGTGGCAGCTTTAGTAGAGAGTGACTTATGATCGCTTAGCCACCAGAGCAAGACATGGGTATCTATTAAGAATTTCACCCAGCCTCGCCCCTGAAGGCCCGAGAGAGATCTTTGGGAAGTTCATCAAAATCCTTGGAGATTTTGACTTTGCCCTTCCAGGACCCTGGCTTTCTCGACTGTTTTTTAACTTGATAGGGAATGAGCTTAGCCATTGGTCTTCCAGCTCGAGCAATAACCACTTCTTCCCCAGATGCCGCTAAATCGAGGAGTTGCGAAAGGTGAGTCTTGGCTTCATAGACATTAACCGTTTTCATGAGATTCCTCCACGACTTGGTCTAGGTTGACCAACTCATCATACACCGGCCGACTTCACCATACAAGAGTGCCATTTTTCTTTAGTCGCGTAACATATGCACAAAGAGGCCATCGCGGAGCTTGGGTTCGAACCAGGTGCTTTTGGGAGGCATGACGCGATCCGCATCAGCCACCGCCATCAATTCCTCAACCGTTGTCGGATACAACCAGAAGGCGACAGCCCAGTCCCCACTGTCCACCAACGCTGCAAGTTGTTCAGTACCCCGAATGCCGCCCACAAAATCAATGCGTGAATCGGACCGTTGATCTTTTATGCCTAATAGCGGGTCCAACACCCGCTCCGTCAATTCTGAAACGGCTAGCGCACGCACCGGATCATGCTGGCTGCTCAACGACGGATTCTCTTTGGGTTTTGCGCGATGCCATTTCCCTTCCAGATACATATCGAAACCGGCAGCAGGTGGTTTGCCTGGTTGCGCGGTCACCTGCAATTCAAAGTGTGGGGACAATTTCTCGAGCAATTCTTGGGGGGTGAGCCCATTCAAATCCCGAACAACCCGATTGTAGGGAAGGATTTGTAGTTGGTCATGTGGAAAGATGACGGCCAAAAAGCCTTCTTCGTGCTTTCCAGCAGGCAGTGCGCCGGCCTTGCCACGGGATGCACGAACCCGACTTGCCGCAGCCGATCGATGATGCCCATCGGCAATATATAATGCAGGAAGATCTTGAAAGTTCTTCATGACTTCTTGAATGGAGGATGGATCCCGCACGCTCCAGACCGTATGCTCAATTTTGTCCTCAGCGACAAAATGCACATCCGGCTTCGTACTTGTCACCCCTTTTAACCATTGATCAATTTTGGCCGTCTGGCGAAAAAAAAGCAAAACCGGCCCCGATTGCGATT
>DOFS01000244.1:0-3808 GCA_003523945.1 Nitrospiraceae bacterium
TCCTGGACCCACCATTCCCATCTTCAACAATCCATTGACAAAGACGCCTTCCTCTAATAGAAAAACCGGGGCATCGATCTTTCCCTCCAATGTTGCCGGGGCCAGTAATTGTACTTTGTGTTGGGCGGAAAATTCCCCTCGTAGCGGACCCTGTGCGACAATATCTTTGGCCTTGACTGTGGCTTCAAGCGTCCCCTCTTTCCCCACTTGGATCAGATCGCTGCCATAAATCTCCCCTTCGACAAATCCGTCGATTCGCGCCATTCCTTGCACTTTCAACACGCCGCTTAAGCGGCACTTCTGGCCTAAATACATTTGATACCCTTCCTCTTCAAGCCCAACTGTTGACACTTGCAATGCGCCGGTTTGGTCTGATGGTGACATAATCCCTCCTTGGGGTTGCGATGAAATGAATTGCGTGGGAGCACCCGAGGCTTAATCCTTGAACCCGTCAGACTAAAGAGAACGACACAAAGGAACCATTCCCAATTGGAGGGACCGTACACCAAACCTCCAGACGACCAAATTCTTCAAATTAAAATGATCAGAACCAAATCGCCACAAATGATTCTCAAACCGGTTGATCACTAAAAGAGCAGAGAACAATAAATAAGAGCGGATGACTGGATTCAGGAGACGTGTAACCTCGCTCCACCATAGCAATCCGACAGTGTCCCAATGAGTAACACCGACGAAATTCTAAGAACCACCAAGAATGAGGGAGCACCGAGGAATTAGAGGAAGGCGGATAGCAGGAGGTAAAACCCGATGGCCAATAGGGCCGAACCGGGCAGGGTAAAGATCCACGCATAGGCAATTCGTCTCGTGACCCCCCAACGAACGGCCGACAACCGATTCACCGCCCCCACTCCCATGACTGACGAGGTAATGGTGTGGGTCGTACTCACGGGCAATCCTATATGGGCCGTCACCATCAATACCACACCGGCTCCGGTTTCTGCCGCAAATCCATGGACAGGGTCCAGCTTGGCGATTCGCATTCCTAAAGTTCGAATGATCTTCCACCCTCCCAGAGCCGTCCCCAAACCCATTGAGAGGGCGCAGGAAATAATGACCCATTGGGGCACTTCCGCAGAAGGAATATGCCCGGCGGAGAGCAAAGCCAGGGTAATGATTCCCATCGCTTTTTGTGCGTCATTCGCCCCATGACTCAAGGCCATAAATCCTGCCGACAACAATTGCAAACGACGAAACAACCTCATGGCCCTTCCTCGCGATGTCCGGAAAAAAGCCCAGCTCAATCCGACCATGAGCACAAAGGCCGCGAGAAACCCCAATAAAGGGGAGGACACCATCGCCTCCATGACCTTTATCAATCCGGTCCCCTGCAACACCTCAACTCCACCATGAATATATCCTGCCCCGACCATGGCTCCAATCAAGGCATGGGAGGAACTGGAGGGCAACCCCATTTGCAAGGTTATAAAATTCCAAACAATTGCCCCCCCTAACGCCGAAATAATGACCACATCATTTATGGCAGCAGGATCGATAATCCCCTGCCCTACCATCTTGGCTACTGCGGTAGACATAAAGGCCCCGATCACGTTCAAGATCCCGGCAAAAATCACAGCCGAGACTGGGGTCAGAACCCGGGTGGACACAACGGTGGCCACTGCATTGGCACTATCATGCCAACCATTTGAAAAATCAAACAGAAGGGCGAGGGCAATGACTAAGATGAGGAGAATGCTGAATTCGGCCACGAATGTGCTTTGGGGAGGGAGATCAGGATATTCGAAACGCCTCGGCTACAATCTCATTAACCATGCTTAATCGCAATTCGCTCCAGGACATTAACGACATCCTCACACGAATCCGTGCCCATCTCAAAATTTTCGTAAATCTCTTTCCACTTCATCACCGTCTTGGGATCCGCTTCCTCATCAAATAACCGGGAGATTGCTTCCCGACTCACACGGTCAGCTTCATTTTCCAAGCTATGAACCCGAATGGCACAATCCTTTATATCCCAGTTTTGGTGACGGATAAGATCAATCCCCTTCTCGACCTCTAAGGCCGCATCAAGAAGGATTTCAGATAGCCTGAGTGCGGTAGGTGTCGGGCGATCAATTTTAAACACCATAAACAATTCAGCTACCGCATCAATTTCATCGAGAATATCATCCAGTGCGCTGGCCAATGCATGAATATCTTCCCGATCTAAAGGCGTAATAAACGTCTTATTGAGTTTATACACAATATCGCGGGTAAGGCCGTCACCCTTGTGCTCCAAGTCTTTGATGTGTTGAATTTGCTTAGTCGGTTCGTCAAACGACTTCATCAAAACTTTCAGGCACTGTCCCGCTTCCACGACGTTTTGGGACGCTTGTTCAAATAAATCAAAAAAACCACTTTCCCGAGGCATAAAACTAAACATGGGTCTCTCCTTAGATTGGAAAGCGCAGGATAAATTGATTCATCCTTTGGACACTTCAGAACCGCGATCCCACGCTCCAGGCTGAAACCAGAGTCTCTGACCTTTCATTTCTGTCCTGGGTGAACAGTCGCTGTAAAGAGACCTTGAATGACACGCAGGAATTAGGCAAACCCTCGCACATCAAGACGACGATTGGGATCCTGACGGCTCACGCAATGAGAACAAGTATTTCACAAAGATATGGACAATTTCCAGGTCCGGGTTCCCTCCCGACCTTTTCATTTAGGCCACAGTTTTCGAGGCAATGGCAACCGGCTTCAACTCAATCCGACATCGAAAAATTTTCTCGAAAAACTTCATCCTTCGTTCCGTCGTCCATAATTCTAATTCCGGGTCATATCGAAAAAAGACCTGCAGGCGCAAAATGCTGCCAGGCTCGAGGGAAATTTTCTTAACCACTGAAAAGTGACTGCGATCCAGTCCATCTGCAATTCGGAGCATCGAACTCAGATAGGACACCACCGTTCGCTGTTTGCGCTCCAACAGTCGAAATCCTTGATGCTTCATGTTGGGTTGGCCACGTCGATGATACCGGGCCACATTGGCCATCACGCCCACCTCTTCAGATGAGAACCCGGGAAGATCCGCATGGGTTATCAAGTAGTAGGTGTGTTTGTGGTGTTTTTTTTCACGGATATGATGCCCGATATCATGAAGTAACGCCGCATATTCCAACCATTCCCGTTCCCGTTCTCCAAGATGATGCATGGACCGGGTTTGGTCAAACAAACTTAATGCCAACTTGGCGATATGATGCGCATGCACTTGTGCATATTGATATCGTCTGGCCAACAATAAGACCTGGCGCCGGCGAACATTTGGAATTTCCTGTTCCGCCCGTAATCCTTCCTGATGTTGTTGAATGAAATCATAAATCACCCCTTCTCGAATCGCTTTATCACTGAGTCGGACCTGTTTAACCCCGAGACGTTCCATAAGAAGACGCAACATCAGTACGCCGGGATAGAGGGTATCTACTCGCCGGGGATCCAAGCCGGGAATCTTCAAGCGTGCCTGTGTATCTTTTGTTTTGAGCAGTTCTTCAACCTCCCTGACTTCACCTAACTCGATCGTGGCCATATCGATTTGCGGGAGAGGGCGACCGGTTCGAGCCAGATAAATAATTTCAGCAAGGTTCCCTGCCATACCCGATGTCGCCACCAATTGCTGACAATGAGTGAAGCGTTTTTTGGATAGGGATTTTTTCAGAGTCTGGTCCACAAGACGCTCCACACGATCAACTATTTTTTTATCGGGAGGATCGGATTTGAGAAATTGATCCTTCAACCGGATCGCGCCCAATTTGAGACTTCGCACAAACTGCAATCGCTTTTCCGTACAAGCCAT
>DOFS01000244.1:3998-7670 GCA_003523945.1 Nitrospiraceae bacterium
CCTAAATAGATCAGGCGCGCTTCTTCCTCTCCGGTGATGACGCGCACTCTGAGCCCAATCTCTTTGCGAACGAGCTTCAGAAAATCTCCCCCATTTTTTGCCTCTCGAACCGCACTGGTGGCAATCGGAAGGATGGGATCAAATCCCTTGTTCTTTGCCAGCATGGAAAAACGTTTTAAGACCGTCAACCCGCGTTCCATGGCCTCCGGCGAGAGCCGCTGGGACGTAAAGGTCCCGTCGCCCAATCGAGCCATTTCCTTTATACGATCGACAATTTTGTAGGAAAAGCCCTTCCCGATTTCAGCCAACACCATATGAATGGAATTGGTTCCAATATCAATGACGGCAATTCGTTGCATAGCATTCAACTCCTTCCAGGATAGATTCGGCTCTATCCTTTCGCTATTGCACCTGCGCGGTGGTCAATAAAGGCATCGGAGCGTACGTGAGGGTAGGTACGGAAAGATTCAGAAGAATCATTGGAGTATTTCCACGATACTCCAGACCCCAAAAAGATTCAATAGTGAGACCTTGACCTGCCTATTTCTGCATTTAGGTGGTGAAAACCAAACGCCCCCTACAGTTAGAAAGAGAGTTCACGCACCAGATAGTGAACGAGAGAACGATTCCCGATTATGGCGTCAACTTTGCCAGCGACACTTGACGGACGAAGCACCGCAACCCCGCCAGCCTCTTCAATTAATATTTGGGTTGCCAGGATATCCCACAGATTCAATGCGGGATCTACCATGGCGGCAAGGCCTCCACTAATGACCAGTCCATGGCCGAAACAGTCGGTGTATCCCCGCACATATCCGGACATGGCTAACAAATGCTGGTAATCCCCTTCACGTTTTGTTCTCGAAAACTCGGCAAAGTCCCCTACACCGATAATCGCTTCTTCAATCGAGACGTGTTCTGTAAGGTGCAGGACCTTTCCCTGGCAGGTCGTCCCTTGTCCCTTGGCTGCGGCATAGGTGAGCCCTAGCATTGGATGGTGGATGACTCCCACCAAAGGCATATTCTCTTGCGTATCTAACAACGCGATGAGAGTACCGAATAACGGGATCCCATGAATAAAGGACCGTGTCCCATCTATAGGATCGACGATCCATTGCCATCGAGTTCCCGTCCCCTGTAACCCCTCTTCCTCACCGAGAATATCAAGAGGCCCGATTTTGGCCTTGGAAAGTAAGTGAACTCGGATGAGAGCTTCCGCCTCTTGATCGGCCTGAGTCACCGGGGATCCATCGCTTTTTTCTTTGATCCGGAGATCCTGACTTTCAAAATAGCCTCGAATTGGAACCGCCGCCACGTGGGCCGCATCGACGGCCGTTTGCAACAATTGAGTCAGCTGATCGTTGGTAAGATCTTCATTCATCGCGAATTCTCCAGCAGTTGTCCAGTAACCCTGACCGTCCCCCTCATAGTATACTGAACTTTCTGGTGTAGTGACACAGATTTTCTCGCATCCGGTTCCCCATCCGGATGACCAAAAATATCCCTCATTTATGAAGGCTGGTATAGTAAACCCGAGGACCTTGAATTCTCTGAATTTACACTCAACAAAGAGTGTTGATTGAAATGATTTCAAATTTCCGGGCGATCCCTTTTCGTGAATGCAACCTAAATTCTTTCCTTTGGTAATTTTTATTGAGAAAGGTTCCTTTTCGGCATTCTTGATTTCAACACATTCACGCGACTTTTTATGCCAATAACCCATTCACCACTAGAGATTATCCGGTGATTTTTGTATGCCATGGAAAATTCAACAAACAATTGAAGACGAAATTAAATTTCGTATTCCCCTCCGATTTCAATTGCCGACCGACATGGGGGAGCCAATCCCCACGCGGGTATTCACCTCGACCTATTTTGATACCGAACAGCACCGACTCGGCCGATTGGGCCTGACGCTCCGAAAACGTGTTGGGTGTTCTCACGCAACCTGGCAATTAAAAATACCAAGCGGTCCCATTCGGCTGGAACTGGAAATTGATTCGGGCAGTCGTACCATTCCATCGGAGTTTCAGGACTTATTACTGGGTTTTTTCAGAAAACAGGAGGCCATTGAATTAGGGAAACTCCGGACAAAAAGAAAAGGCATCCGTATCCAAAAAGACCATCAGGTCACGGCCGAAATTGTTCAGGACTCCGTGGCTCTCATTAGAAATAGAAAGGTTGTCCACACATTTCATGAATTAGAGGTTGAATTACAGGACGGTACAGCCGCCCAACTCAAGCCTATCCGCAACCTCTTGCTTCATGCCGGGGCACAGGAGAAGCCATTACAACCCAAGATTTTTCAGGCACTACAACTTCCCTATCCAGTTCCTCTTGAATGTAGTGATCCTTCAGCACCACCGGCCGACCATATTCGAAAAAGCCTTCAGGCACAGTTTTTTGAAATGTTGCGACATGATCCAGGCACTCGGTTGGGTCGGGATAGTGAAGCGCTCCATCAAATGCGTGTCGCCACCCGCCGTATCAGGGCCATCCTTCGCGCCGTACGTTCTTTCCTAGCGCCGGAATGGACAGAACATGCCCGCAAGGAAATGGGCTGGCTTAGTTCCTTGTTGGGCGAGGTTAGAGATTGGGATGTCCTCCTTGGTTATTTTCAGAAAAATTTCCATGACTTCTCTCCACAGGAACAACGCGCATTCCAAACGATTCTCAATAGATTTGAAGGTCAGAGGTCTGTTGCCCGTTCCAGGCTTCGTGAGGGATTACAAAGCGATCGCTATCTCAATCTCCTGAATCATTTTGAAGATTCACTGCCCCATTTACCCTTTCAACCCTCCCCACTCACGATTTCGGAGTTAGCGAGAAAAGCCTTTCACAAAGTTCAGGATTTTGTGAAATCGTCAAACAGCCTTTTCCCGAAATCTGAAATGCATCGTACTCGCATACTCTTGAAACGAGCCCGATATGCCACTGAACTCGCGGAGCCCATGCTGGGGAAATCTGGCAAACGTTTTCTTCAACAAGCGAAACTCACGCAGGATCTGCTGGGACAACATCAAGATGCGGTGGTTGCTGAGCAACGACTCCTCTCCCTCAAGCAACATTCACGAGGAACCGGCATAGCCTATGTCATCGGCCTGATGGTTGAACGATTACGGAACCAGCAATCGCAGGTGTTTCAGCAAATCCCGGTACAATGGAAAAAGCTTAAAAAACAAGGGAAAAAGATTTAAGGGCATGATGCCAACTCCTTCTGAAGACCGCATAGGCCTTCATCAGTCTTTTTTGTTAGGATGTGGGTGGTGGGCTTAAATACATCAATCAGATAAAATGTCCCTTCAGGCTTAATTGGAGACCAGGCATGAAGAATCAGATTCAACCGGAGGCGGCCAATTTCACAGAAAACATTGACAATCTTGATGACCCCAAGTTGTATCTGAACCGCGAACTCAGTTGGCTGGAGTTCAATAAACGGGTCCTGGAAGAGGCAGAAGATCCGAACCACCCATTGCTGGAGCGTGTAAAATTCCTTTCGATTTTCTTTAATAATCTTGATGAGTTTTTTATGATCCGGATTTCCGGATTGCGCGAACAATTGTCCAGCGGGGTCCTGGAAGCGGCCCTGGATGGCATGAGTCCCTCCGATCAATTGGGTCAAATACGGGACGCACTTCTTCAAAGTTTCTCCCGTGTCACTTTGTGCTGGCA
>DOFS01000244.1:7876-10479 GCA_003523945.1 Nitrospiraceae bacterium
TTCGAAAGGAAATTTTTCCCGCACTGACTCCGTTGGCCTTTGACCCCAGTCACCCTTTTCCCCATATCTCCAACCTCACGGTCAACCTGGCGGTGGTCGCTCATGACCCGGAGCGAGGGGAATGTTTCGCGCGCATTAAGGTTCCATCGCTGTTTCCAAGACTGATCAGGATTCCAGACGAGTCACAGGTCACCGAGGATGAACAATTGGGGTTAGGAACCGGAGCGGAAAGTACCAATTTTGTCTGGCTGGAGGACATCATTGGCGCCAATCTGGACCTATTGTTTCCCGGCTTGACCATTCAAGCCGCCTATTACTTTCGAATCACTCGGGACGCGGACTTTGAAATCGAAGAAGATGAAGCCGGCGACCTGCTGTCTGCCATTGAAGAACAAATTGATTTGCGCCAATTCGGCTCGGTGGTGCGCCTGGAACTTGACCAGGACATGCCGGACTCCATCAAAGATATCCTGGTCAGAAATCTTAATTTAGCGCCCTATCAAGTCTACACCTATGATTTCCGTCTCGGCCTTTCGAATATTCTTGAACTCACGGGTATTGATCGACCAGACCTGAAATTCCCCCCTCACCACCCTATAACGCTGCAGGACCCCAATTCGAAGGAATCCCTGTTTACCTTAATCAAGCGGGAAGATATTTTCCTTCACCACCCTTACGACAGTTTTTCACCTGTTGTCGATTTCATTCGCCAAGCAGCCCTGGACCCGAACGTCCTCGCCATCAAACAGACACTCTATCGAGTGGGTATTAACTCCCCGGTGGTAGACGCTCTCATGGAAGCCAGGCAAAATGACAAGCAGGTTGCCGTACTCCTGGAACTCAAGGCCCGGTTCGATGAAGAAAACAATATTGAATGGGCCAGAAAATTAGAAGATGAAGGCGTGCATGTGGTCTATGGAGTCCTGGGGCTCAAAACCCACGCAAAAGTCTGCATGGTCGTCCGTCGGGAATCAGACGGCATTCGTCGATACCTGCATCTCGGAACCGGAAATTACAACCCCATCACCAGCAAATTCTATACGGATTTCAGTTTATTTACCTGCCATCCCGTGTTCGGTGAAGATGTCACCGATCTGTTCAATGCCTTAACAGGATACTCAAAAAAGGACTCGTACGCGAAACTCTTAATAGCTCCGGTCGGCATTCGAACGAATATCATCGAACGCATCAACCGGGAAATATCCCGCCAGCTACAACATGGAGATGGCTACCTGGCATTCAAGGTGAATTCACTCGTAGACAAAGCCTGCATTCAGGCGTTGTATCGAGCCTCCCAAGCAGGTGTTAAGATTGAGCTGTTGGTGCGGGGAATGTGCGGACTTCGCCCGGGAATCCCCGGCCTCAGCCAGACGATAACCGTCACCTCTCTGGTAGGACGCTTTCTTGAACATTCTCGTTGTTTTTATTTTCGGAACGGTGGCCAGGATGAATTATTTCTGGGGAGTGCGGATCTCATGCCTCGGAATATGGACCGGCGGGTTGAAATCTTGTTTCCGATTGAAAATCCCACACTGCGAACCTTTATTGTTGAAACCGTCCTACGTCCCTACTTGAAAGACAACATGCACACGCGACAACTCCAAGCCGATGGAACCTATCGTCGCGTCAAACCTTCAGATGACGAAATCCCGTTTCAGGCTCAATCATGGTTTATCGCCAACTGGAAAGGAAAATACACCAAGCCGCCTTCGCTCTAAATTTCTTCACAACCCAATAAGCCATGGGCCTTAAATTCTCCAATCCTCCATTGGAGCAGGAACCAATAGCGTCACGAGGGGGACAGCAACTATTCCATACCCAAAAAGGTTCGTTCCAACTGCTCTCATGGACAATCCTCTCCATTCTGACCCGATTCCCATTCAAGGTCACAACAGCTGCACCGCCTTCGGATCGCATCCCGCCCGGCCAGAAGCCAAGCGTGAGGGCCAAGATCTGTCATGCGCATTCACCACGACAACGTCATAAGAATATCTGCCGACCGTGAGCATGACGGACCACCATCCTAGCGAGATGGGAGTCTAATACAATCATCTAACGCTCTATCCTGTGGCCACTCTCATTCTCTCCTGAACGGTCTCCCTCTGGCGAGAACCCGGCCAGGGGTAGTCAGCATGCTCGGCATTCGTGTTAGCGAGATCGGGTCGTCCCATAAATGCGATCGTCTCATGGATACGTTCAGGTCTTCCCCAATCACTCCAGTAGACCCCCGTCAATTCCATCATGTGTAATTGCTGAGGAATCAGTGCCAAGAGATCGCTCGAAAAATTTCTCGTGGGCATGGATCGGTAGAGATACAGTAATTGTTGGTATTCGGTTGAGGTGCCAATTCCACTCGAATGTTGTTCAAGAGGTAGAACGACCTCCGGGATACACTGACGACCCGCTTCCCATAAGGTTTGGACATTGGCAATCAACACCAGGGTATTCCACTGTCCTCCGCTCCTGGCAATGCTCTCAAGCTGCGACTTCTGTGGTTTTTCCACGAACCTTCGCACCTCCCTAATCTGGCTTTTTCCAGAATGAGACAGGCGGCCACCTGGAATCACCCACCCATAGTCCTCCTCCCGCGATTGAGGAGGAAC
>DOFS01000050.1:0-1606 GCA_003523945.1 Nitrospiraceae bacterium
CCTTCCAAAAAGCCATCTTTTGCTGCCAACATTTGTCGCTGCAAATTGGTGTTCTGATCAAATCCAATCGTTTTCTCCAAGACCTGCCCCGACAAATCACGCAATTGTTGCTTTACCACATCTGGCTTTTGCCCCGTGTAATAGCCCAATCCAAAGACAACACCGAGTAGGATCAACATTCGTAGGATTCTCATAGAAGACCTCGCTGTCTCAGAATAAATCCTGCTTGTCGAAGACTTAAAGGGAAAAACCGATGAGAATGGTAGAGAAACCGATGAGACAGGGAAGGGGATAACATACTTAAGTCAATCGTATCACCGGATCGCGGAAGGTACAACTGTGTTAGTGGCTATGCCCTAACATCCTGTTCACGAATTCAGCCTACGCGCATCGCGCGCAACCACGAAGAGCCAAAAATTCAAGCCAGCTTTTCCCCTTGTGCTTTCATTTCATTCGAAAACAAAGGCGTATACGCACGCTTCACATATTCTTTGAGCATGCGACGGGCACTGAACTGTGGAGCCGAGGTCCGAATGGAGTTTTTGACGACAGTGCACCATCCATGCGGAACGCCATCACTACCACGGTCGTAGTACAAAGGAATCACATTGTTTTCAAGTAGTGAATAGAGGCCAGCCATATCCAGTTCATCCTGTTCCCCGTCGCCCAGGGGTTCTTTAGGAAGAGGCACTGCCCATCCATTACTTCCATCATAGCCTTCCTTCCACCACCCGTCTAACACACTCAAGTTTGGCACTCCATTTAAGGCGGCTTTCTGCCCGCTCGTCCCACTTGCCTCCAGGGGCGGTCGAGGGTTATTGAGCCATACATCTACCCCTTGCACCAAAAATTTGGCCACATGCATGTCATAATCCTCGACAAAGGCAATATGGCCACCCAGATGATGCGATTTGGCGAATTGATAAATACGATGGATGAGTTCGCGCCCGGCCTGGTCAGCAGGGTGCGATTTTCCGGCAAAGATAATTTGCACAGGCCGCCATGGATTGAACAGAATCTGTTTCAACCGGTCCAGGTCTGAAAATAACAATGTGGCCCGTTTATAGGTGGCAAATCGCCTCGCAAATCCCAGAGTCAATGCATGCGGCTCAAGCAGGGCCCCGCTCGCTAATACTTGGGTGGGCTCCATTGTCCCATCCATCCATCCCATTCGAGCGCGCTGACGAATAAAGATCAGAAGTTTTCGTTTGAGAAATTGCCGGACTTCCCATAAAACCGCATCCGGCACCTCCTCCATCTTCTGCCACATGGTAGGGTCGTCACACCGTCCACGCCAGTCAGAGCCTAAATATTTTTGATACAACACATCCATTTCCTGGGCAATCCATGTGGGGACATGCACACCATTGGTAACGCTGTGAATAGGCACATCCTGTACAGGTCGCTTCGGCCATAGAACGTGAAACATCTTTTTTGAGACCAGTTCATGTTCCTTGCTCACCCCATTTATGAACGAGGCCAGACGGATAGGCAATGTGGTCATATGAAATTGATCCGACGATAATTCAGGATGACGCCCCAATGACATAAAATCTTCCTGGGTAAGCCCCAACTCTTCCCACCACCATTGACAATGTTCGCGAAT
>DOFS01000050.1:1827-3246 GCA_003523945.1 Nitrospiraceae bacterium
TTGAAAGTGTTCCCGCATCCGTTCGACCAGAAAAAAAGCCGGATGTCCTTCATTGGCATGCCACACATGGGGATCACGCCCCACAGCACGAAGGGCCCGTACACCGCCGATGCCCAACAATAATTCCTGACAGAGCCGTGTGCGATGATCACCGCCGTAGAGTCGAGCCGTCAAATGACGATCCTCGGGAGAATTTTCCGGTGAATCCGTATCCAGAAGATAGAGCGAGACCCGACCCACTTGGACCTGCCAAATCACACAGGTGACCATTCGGGAACCCAGTTGGACATGAACCTTTGCCAATTCCCCTTCTGGAGTCCGTGCCAACTCAATTGGCATCATCATCGGATCAACGGAATCATAGACCGCTTCCTGCCACCCGTTGCTATCCACGACCTGCCGAAAATACGCCTGGTTATACATAAACCCGACGGCTACCAGAGGGACTCCCAGATCACTGGCCTCTTTGAGATGATCACCGGCAAGAATCCCCAATCCTCCACTATAGAGGGGAACCGAACGATGCAACCCAAATTCTGCTGAAAAATAGGCGATCGTGCGATCCTGCCATTGAGGGTACGTCCGGCCAAACCAATGGTCCTTGGCCTCCATATAGGCATGAAACGCATTCATCGCCTCGCGATATAAGCGAAGAAACTCCGTATCCTGTCCGAGCGCTTCCAATCGATTAGAGGCAATCCGCTGCAACTGCTTGATGGGATCGTGATAGGTCAGGCGCCAGAGCGTGGGATCAATGTACGAAAAAACGGCTCGGCCTTCAGGAGACCAACTCCACCACACATTATGAGCTAACTCAGAAAGATTTCGAAATTCTGCCGGCAATGTACGTGTTGATTGATTCATTGGGTATGCTCACAAAAAGATGACATCATTGAATAGTGAAAGCTCTTCACTAGCCAAACACACAGATTGAAGTGGTAAAAGAGAACACTCGGAAGAGTCAATTAGAGAGGGTCAGGCATTACCAACAGGTTGATTTGGATTCGTCCCCGATTGCGCCAGCGAAGCGACAACCGCAAACCGCTCGCCCACGATCCGGGTCGCCCGATTCATGTGCTTGGCCAATTCTTTGGCTTCATCAGGTGGAAGGTCGCGACGAAACTGTGGATGAAGTCCCCACCAGGATTCAACTTCCTCACCCTGTGCGCGAGATACCACACTGATCAATTTGATCAGGTTTTTCCCGGCTGTCTCCTGAGCACCTGATTGCGTTGAAGAGCTCCCTTCTTGGGCAGGCACTGATGTCCCGGCCCCCTCTTTTGCCATGGAAGGAGCAACAGCGGCCGCCGGTTCGGCCTTGGTCTTTGTGGCATCCTCGAATAAGCTTTTGAGGGCCGGCACAACCGCGCTTCCGCACAAAAATGCCGCAGCGGTAATTTCCTGCTTGCCCGGGGCTCC
>DOFS01000050.1:3383-5250 GCA_003523945.1 Nitrospiraceae bacterium
CGTTCCGAAAAAAACTGGAAATATTGATCCCGCTCTTTAGTTTGGTCTGTGACCACAAACTTAAAGCGTTCATATGTTTTACGACTCTCGGACACCACCTGCCCGACGGACAGCGTCACCTCCATGTCGTCCACTTCACTCGAACTCAAGGAAGGGGCCAGGACGGTTTTTAATTGATGGGCTACGGAATCTTCCAAACTATTCATAAATTCCTTTTGGGCCTGGATCGGGATATAAAATCCAGAAAGCCGATCCACGAGATTAAACAGCATACGCAAGAATTCCAAATAAATATCCCACTCCTGCTTCCGCTGCAGCTTCATGGCCAGCTTTTGGTCAGACCGCTTGATCAGGCCGACCGATTCCCGGGCCACGCTCATCATGGTATGAGCAAGATCCTTCAGCACAGTCTCATAATTTTCCGCAGATTGTTTTGCCATTCTCAACTCCGTTATTAAATAAGTATAACTGAGGGCTCGGGACCTGTCCAAGCCTAATATCATTCGCGTTGCAACCCGCCCCCACGTATGCTATACACGGCCAGGGCCTCCTAAGGACCAAATTCGAGTTCACATCTCCCGTCAATTCCTGCCCATGGATTCATGGATTCCACTTCGCCATCATCCAAAGTTTATGTCCTGAAGCGACCCCTGGAGGAGTCCACCCCTCCAAAATTATCGCGTAATTACGCGGAAGAATTAAACCCCCAACAACTTGCCGCCGTCGAAGTCGTCCAGGGCCCGGCCCTTGTCATTGCCGGGGCCGGCAGCGGGAAAACACGAACCCTCGTCTACCGGGTCGCCAGACTCATTGATCTTGGCATTTCACCCAGCTCCATCTTACTTCTGACCTTTACCCGAAAAGCCTCCCAAGAAATGCTCAGTCGGGTCGGACTCCTCATCGGACTTCGAAGCCAGCAAGTCGGCGGCGGCACCTTTCACTCGATGGCCAACATCCTTCTTCGACGATATGGCCGCCCCGTCGGCCTGGAACCGGGATTTACCATACTCGATCGTGGAGATTCAGAAGATCTGCTGAGCCTGCTCCGAGGCCAATTGGGGCTTAACGATACCGGCAAGCGGTTCCCCCGCAAACACACCCTGGCAGAAATATTCGGCAAAACAGCCAACACCCTGGAAAGCCTGGAAGACATTGTCATCAACGAATACAGCCATTTCGGTGAGTATCTCGGAGAACTCCAGAAACTCCAGGCCGCCTATGAGGCAGCCAAGCGACAACGGCAACTGGTCGATTACGACGATTTATTAGTCAAACTCCTGGAGCTCCTGGTCATCGACCAGCAGGCTCGGGAAACCATTAGTCAGATCTTTCGCTATATTTTGGTGGATGAATATCAAGACACCAATCGCCTGCAAGCCTCATTGGTCAGAAATCTGGCTGCCACCCATGACAATGTCATGGTGGTGGGCGACGATTCCCAATCCATTTACGCCTTTCGCGGCGCCACCTTCCGAAACATCATGGAATTTCCCGATCTTTTTCCGGGAGCCACCATTTACAAATTGGAAGAGAACTACCGGAGCACTCAACCGATCCTCCAACTGGCCAACAAGCTCATCGAAGCGGCGCCGGAAAAGTACAGCAAAACCCTCTTTACACGGAAAGAGGAGGGGCCACTACCCACCGTCGTGGAAGCGATGGGAGAAAACGCCCAGTCCCGGTTTATCGCCCAAAAAATTCTGGAATTGCGTGAAGAAGGCATCCCCTTAGATGAGATTGCTGTCCTGTTCCGATCCAGCTTTCATGCCTTTGACCTCGAATTAGAACTCACCCGGCGGAACCTCCCCTTCATTAAACGAGGCGGGTTCAAATTCATCGAAACGGCGCATGTCAAAGATCTCATGGC
>DOFS01000045.1 GCA_003523945.1 Nitrospiraceae bacterium
AGTGACCATTTTCCCTTTGGATTTTTGCCTACCAGTGCCAGAAGGTCCGGTGTTGTGGTGACATCATAGGTGCTGTGGATATTGTCTGTACCTCCTCCAATGCGATTGTGGAGCAGAATAGACGACACTCCTGTCGATTTTGGCGGTACCACCTTGATAATCAAATCACCGATGTAGGAATGCTCAATATCCACTCCGATCTTGACGGAAGTGAGCAGGGTGGCCTCGGCCACGTGAACAGAGAGTCGTGAAGTTTGAAGATCCCGAATGGGAATGATGGCGGTGGAGGTATGAACAGTCGTGGGAGTCGGTGCGACCGGAGCAGCCAACTCTACCGCGCGTTTGGCATTGATTCGTCCATAGCCATAAAAGTTGCTATGGCCGTTGGTGTCATATTTGCCAGCGCCTGGATCGATTTGATCACACGAGCGCTTGAGCAGATCTTTGACCTCATCCCATCGCAGAGCGGGGTTGCGGGCGAGAATGAGGGCGGCCACTCCTGCGACACCGGGACATGCGCTTGATGTCCCGCCAAAGTCGTTCACATAATTGCCGGTTGCATCGCCACGACTGACTTGCCCGGGATTGTATCCTGCTGAACCTGAGCGATCCGTGGTCCAGATTCCGGGGATGGGGAGTACGGTATCGTTACTGGGAAAGGTGCACCAGATGGCTTTGCCGAAATCGCTATAGGCGCTTTTCTTTCCTTTGGCGTGGCAGGCGGCCACGGCAATGACTTTCTCATAACTGGCGTATCCGTCGTTATCAACACTCTCGTTGCCGTTTCCGGCAGCCCAGGTGATCACACAGCCTTTGCCATTGCGTCCATTGGCTACGGCCCAATCAATGGCAAGGCGGGTGGAATCCGGAAGGGGAACCACTGTGTGATGAAGGGGATCGCGTGGGTCCCACCAGGCACCATCCTCGGGCCCCCAGCTACAGGAAATGACATCTGCGCCATGTTGCGCTGCCCAGATAAATGCATCGGCCTCGGCCTGTGAACCCAGCGGTGATGCATAACGAATGGCCATCAATCGGGCTTTGGGAGCGACACCGGAGGCTCCATGAAATCCATTGCCGGTGGCGACCCCGGCGCAGGCGGTTCCATGATTATCCCGACTACCGGGTCGCGGATCGTCCGTGGCCCGTGTGACGTCACGAGGGGCGATGAGTTTTCCTGACCCCGCGAATTCCTCGTGTTCAAGGTCAACACCGTCATCAATGATCGCGACCGTGATGTTTTCTCCCTCACTGAGTGCCCAGGCAGCTTCTACGTTGGCATGGGTATCATAGACGGTTCCCTCAATCGTGGTCTTTTTGAGGTGCCACTGGTGTGGAAATGCTGTGCGCCATCCCATTTGTCTGACGAGTTCAGGGTGACACAACTCCACATCTTTCTGCTGCAAGAGACTCTCGGCTATAGCAAACACCTCTTGGCCCGTGCCCTCGGGCGCTTCGACAAAGAAGGTGTTCCGGGCGTATTCCAGCACCCGTTTGACTTCGAGCCCAGCCGCTTTTATGGTCTTGCGGCAGGTAGATTCCGCGCGGTCATCATCGAATTTAATGAAAAGATTTTCGGTGTACAGCACGGGTTCTTTTGACTGCGGATCGACAAGGACGCGTCCGGCAAACTGTACGTCCTTGACGGCTTTTAAGGTGGTGCGGATGGCTCCTCGCGCACTCGCACGTCGAACGTGTTCGGGATATCGAAAGATTTCAACCCCGGCATGTCGAAACCGGTGCACCGGCTTGAGATCGTCCAACGTTTGCCGAGCTCGAGGAGACTGAGCGGCGGCCTCCAAAGGTCGACGACTCTGAGTTCGCACGACGACAAGGTCTTCATCGGTTTTCAGTTTGAACGTTTTTCCTCTTCGTCCTCCGTAACGAAATGACAGCATTGGGTTCCTCCTTTTGTTGGACTGGGCGATCGCCCTTGGATTTGCTTCGCATTCCTTCGTAGAATCAAGAATGGGCGTGAACGATCCGTTTTCTCACTTTCCCTTAAAGCTGACGGTGGAAGCCGAATCGGTATCCCGTGTCTATGTTCGTGAGTCCGGCTGTTTTGCGATCCATGGGCCGGTACCCTCCGCTTTGACGACAGCGGTGTTGTACTCTTTTGATGATCCGGTTATCCACGTGTGCAAAGGTACGGTCTCTCTGGTGTCCGATCTTTCTTCCGATTTCACCCTCACGCCGGTTTATCGTCTCGAGCCCAATGGGCCGCATGGAGTGCCGTCCGGTCATGTCTTTATTCGTTTCCGGTCTCAGGTCCCCGCCGAGGAACGGCGACAAGAATTGAATGCGTGTGGATTCTTCATTCGTGAATCACTTTCCTATGCCCCTCAGGCCGCATGGCTTCAAAGTATGGATGGAAATATTGCCACGGCGCTTCATGGCTTTGCAAAGCTGCGTGAACTAAACGACGTGGTGTTGGTTGAACCGCAGATGTTGATGCGGCGGATGAAGCGTGCATCAGACGAGTCTCCCACGGATTCATCAACCTAAGCGGGGTTCCGGCTGAACGACGTTACTGTTGTCGGATGGCATCAGGGTCGACCGTGAGAGAGCTTCTCTGGCGGATATGTTCCGTGAGATGGTGAAGGGCTTTCACGACCCAATTGTCTGAGTGGAGGGCTCCGACAACGGTCACCGGAGTCCCTTCTTGGGCTAGATCAAAAACGATATCCATATCTGCATTGTGTAACGCAATGCAACCATTCGTGGTGTTGTTGCCATTGGGTTGTTGGCCGTGAATTTCAATGAGGCCTCCGATTCCTCGGCCCGTAGCCAGAATTCCGCGGACCCTGGCTTCCTGGAAACGTCGACGATGTTGGCTCGTCGGATAATTCAGTAAAAGGGCTTTATGAAATTTTGTGGATCCCCGCCCTTTTTTTTGCAGGATGCGAAACTGTCCCTCCGGGGTCGCACCATCGCCTTCCTCCAACTTGTCCTGAAGTCCTGAAAAGCCGAGATCAATGGAAAAACGGCGAATAGGTTTTCCATTCTGATAGAGCACGAATTGGCGGGGGGCTTTGAGGACAACGATGGCCGTTCCGCCCGTGGAGGAAGACCAAGCCAGGGTGCTGGTCACCCATTGGTTCCACTTGGCAAGTTGGGACACGGCTCCATATCGTTCCATTTGGGACTTGGCTTGAGACTCAATGGGGGAAAGAGATTTTCTTGCCTGTTCAAGAAGAATACGGGCTTGATCGTCCCGATCCTGTTGGAGTCGGGAGGCCGCTTGGTTCAGCAGCCCTTCCGTCATTGAGAGGGCGCGTAGATTTCGTCGAACATCAAAAAAACCGGTTAATGCCCGTAAGCGGGTTACTTGGGCGCGTTCCGCTGCTAAGGCGGTCGTCAGCTGCTGGCGTCGAGTCAATTTTTGCTGTTTGGAGACTTTAAGAAGGGTCGAGCCTTCCTGCAGCAACTGTTGGTAGGTTGCCTGAAGAGCATGGGTGTCCGCGGTTGGCCACCAACGGGATTGTTCTCTTCGCCATTGTGCCCGAAGGTCGGCGATGTTTTGATGGAACGAGCGATACCGTTTAGGAGAAAAGCCTTCTCCGCCGAGAGTCCAAACCTGATTGTCGAGTGATTCGAGTTGAGGTGGGAAGATTTTTGGAAGGCGATCTGGCTTCCACCACGCCACCAATAAGGATGAAAGAATGAGGAGGGCTCCAGCCGCCAGCCAAACTGCCGGTCGTTTGGATCGTTGCCGGCCAGAGCCCCACCATCTCATTCGTTAGGCCTTTTTGTGTTTTCCGGTCTTCTGAATAGCCTGTGCGACTTGTTCATTTACGCGGGCGGCTAAGGTTTGAACGGATTCAGCTTTTGCCTTTACCCCTAAATAATCTTCCATGGCCATGATTGCGTCAATTTCTGCTAATGTGGTTTCTGCGGCTTGCAGATCGCCCCGTAAGGCTTGCAGGTCGGCCTGGGTTCCTTTGCCGCTTGGCGCTTGGGCTAACTGGTTTTTTGCTTCCTCTAGTGAAGTTTTGGCTAAGACCACGGCTCCTTCCGCCTCTTTTTTTACCAATTGTTTGCTTGCAATGGCATCCGTTTTGGCTTTCTCCGCATCCGCTACGACCTTCACTAAGATGGCATTGGCCACATCATAGTTGCGCGTGAGTACGAAGGCTTCGTCTTGCATTCTGACTTCTTCCTGCGCCTTTTGGTATTCGTCTTCGGCCATACGGAATGCTTCAGGCGCATATTCCTGGGCACCGGCTTGTTTGGCAGCCTGAAGGGCTTGCAAGGCCGTATCCGTTCCCTGGATGGGTTTTTCAGCACAGGCCATCAGCATAGTGCCGAACAGGATTACGAAAACACCCGTTTTGAATGCTTGAAACGCGTTTCCCATGTTTGTGATTTCCTCCTTCATGAGAGAGAGCAGTTTCTCTCTGTTTGGTTATGGATATGCGAACGGGACCTCCGCTTACTGACGGCGACAAAAATTCTCTCCTCGATTCCGACTGGGTTGTTTGCAAAATTGAGCGTTGGTTTATCCCTGAAATGCCCGGGCAACACTTTTAATATGCGAAGGGTGTGAGTTCCTCATTTCACTCTCCTACCTGTGTGCGGTTTATTTGAAGTACCTCGATAAAAGAGCAAAGAAGATGCCAAAAGAATGTTGAAGGAAAATGAGGGTATTAGGAGTTATGAGCCGCCAAAAGACCTATTTTTTGATGAATAATGAGGAAAAGGTTGACCAATACGATAAACACACATGGACAGCATGTCTGCGTAAAGAAACTTTGTCCGCGCATTTCTCAAAGGGCTAAGCCAACGAAGCACCATATTTTCGCGATGACAGACACAAGCTTTCTGATCAGACCAATCAACTCCGTGATTGAAACTGTTGCGGCCCTTTGGCTTCTAACCTCTGAGGCAGCACATAGGTGTGGAGATAAGGTGCGAATAGGCGAAAGATGTGAACAGGTAGGCTGCTCGTGAAGCGAAAATCTCCGGATTGCGGACCAGACACCTGAGCGGTAATGGTACCGAAGAATCGATTATCGATGAGAAACACGAAGGTGGCTGTTCGGCTTATCGGGCGGGATTCAATTAAGCGATAGCCTCGCTCATACACTTTTTGGCGATGGTCGCCTGTTCCGGTTTTGCCACCAATTGAGATGGCAATGCCCCCTGCAGGTGACAAGAAGGCACCTTTCGCGCCGATGGCCGTTCCCTGTTCCACCACCCCGATAAGTTCCTGACGGAGAATTTGAGCAACCAGCGGGCTCAACACTTGTTCCCGGCCTGGCTCTTGAGGTATGACGAGTGTTTCAAACGGGGTTCTTTCTGCAAAGTGCAGTTGCCGAATCGTCACTGTGGGGATTCTTTTCCCCTCATTAACCAGAATCCCCATGAGTTCGGTCAAAGCTGCCGGCCGGTCCGCAGAGCTACCAATGGCAGTGGCTAACGACGGGACTAATGTTGCAAAGGGATATCCAACCCGTTTCCAGGATTTGTGGATTTCCATGAATGCTTCTTGTTCCAAAATGAGACGAATCCGCCGATCTTGTGCCCCTTTTCGATGGGTCTTGAATAACCAGGCATAGACATTCACCAATTCTTGTTCACTGGCTTGGGCCAGATCAGCTTTGCTGGTATTGGGGTGTTGCCGCAGGAAGGCGGCTGTCCACAATTCAAGTGGATGGATGCGGGCCACATATCCTCGATCGGCAAGGCTGAGGGCGCGGGGGCCTGTCTGTGCATAGAGCCGGTTGATTTGCTCGGGGGAGAGCCTGAGGGTTGGGAAGGCCTGCCGCAGAGAGGCGGTGAACGCCTGGACATCCTTGTCCGGTTCGATCGAGCGTAGAAGAACAGCGAGTCGGAGAGGCGTGAGCCGTGTTTGGTGAAGGACCAGTCGCCAGGCTTCCTCTGGTGTCAGTCCTTTGTATTTTTCGAAAAAACGGTGGAGGAAAATTCGCCCTTCCTGTCGGGCAAATTTTTGTAAATATTGATGGCGTATGGGATCAAGAGGGTCTTTGAGAACCTTTGCAGTGGACCCGGGAATGGCCAGAGTATGGTAGTGGACCAGATCCCGCATTAAGCGGATAAAAACCAAATTTACGGAGTGCTGAAAGGCTTCCCGGACTGTAAATAGTTTTTCGTTGTCGGTCCGGTTGAAGTTGGCAAAGGTGTGAAGTCCGCCACCCGTCCAAAACCGTTCGGCCGGACTGGCTGAATACCGACGATCGAGAGCGGCTTGTAACATGCCGGAGAGGGATTGATCAGAAGACGTCTGCAGATAAGATACTGCCCATTTGCTTAGAGGATCCATTGATTGCAGGTTGAGCCCCAGGAGCGTTTGAGCTGATAGCCCTGCGTATCGGTGATGGAGCTGTTCAATAACTTCCAAATAGGTGACCAGGGTGCGAAGTTTGGCAGTCGAGCCCAAATCCATTTTGGATCCCTGATTTATATCCAATGGTTGATTAAGAGTGTCGGTCTGTACTCGAAGAAGATTTCCGTGAGGGGTTCTCTCATACAAGGTCAGGCTATAGACAATGTCTTTAGGATTTCCTTGAGCAAGCAGATGAGGGTGAGCCAGTTTTTCGTCTGTCACAAAATCGGGCTTTGCCATTTGTTGCAAGAGGGTGGTTGCTTGGAATTGAAGATCGCGGTCCAGTGTGGTGTCCACGGTGACGTCCAGATGGTCCAAGGCATACAGACTTGGAACCCCTAATAATTTTTGCAAATGGGTGCGGATGAAATTTGGTGCCTTTTGATCCTGAAATGAGATGTTACCGGGAGTCGTTGATGTTGGTGGCGCAAAGACCAAGGGATACATGAGTGCAAGGTCCCGAAAGACAGGGGAAATGATCCCGGCGTTTGTCAGGAGGCGAAGATAGGTATTTGTTTTGTCGTTGAGGGCATCAATGTGTGTCAGGTAATAGGAGGGTCTCCTGAGAGCGAGGAGGAGACTGACTCCTTTTTTATATGTGGCAGCGGCTAAGGCCATTTTCTCTAAAGAGGCCGGGTCGGAATCAGCCAAAGCCTTTTGAAACATGCTGAGGTCCATGTGATACCAGGCCCACAAGCCATCACCAAATCCATGGATTTCTCCGGACCGTGGATAAGCCCCCAAAGGGAAGGAATTCATATAATCCACAATCAAACGTTTCTGAGCGTCCTGCGTGAGCGGACCGTCTTGATATATCCGGAGACTGGCAGCTGTCACCTGCCGGACTTTTTCAAGAAAAGAAGAGGTTTGGCCTCCAGGGGAATGTTGAAATTTTTCAAGTTGGGTGGCCAATGTGCTTCCACCAGGAACGGATCGGTCGCTTTTGACCCATCGAATGCCTTGCGTCAGGAATGCTTGCCCTAACCGATCCCATTCCAATGCCGGATTTGCATAGGGACAGCAGGGATCGAGCAATTCTCGATTTTCAATGAATAATAGGGTTTGTATCAATATTGGTGGAATCATCTCAAAGTTGGGAAAGATCCGATTGGGTTCTTCATGATGGAACAGGACTTGCCCGTGTCCATCCAGAATGTGTAATCCGCTTTGAGTTTTCCCCTTATAAATAGGAGGAATGCTGAGATTTGTGATGGCTGTGAGCTCAGGCGAAGGTTGTGCCTGCGCTTGAATGACGAATCCCTTGTTTTGAAGGCTCGATAGGATAACGGGGAGTCGGGTATATCCGCGTCGTTCGTCTAAGGGGCCTGATGATGGAAATACTGTGCGTGGAGAGGGCCCGGGTTTGACCTCGTAGGTCAGTTGAGCCGAGAGTGCATGAAATACGTGGGCTTGTAGCCAGGAAGTATTGAGTTCAAATATGGCCCAGCCCAAAAGGGTCAACGTGGCGAGGAAGACGATATGCGCGGTCTGGTATGGAGGACGTAGGATTTGAACGAAGTGGCCCAGTGTTCGCCACTTTTCAATCTGCGGGGAATTTCCAGGGGTGCATTCAGCGCCCACCCAGGCGGGGGCAGGGGGAAAGGTCTGGGACTTCCGAGATAGAGAAGGTGCAGCCAGTAAAGTGACTGGTCTACGGAATGGGCCGTTTGGCATGTGAGAGAGCATTGACATTTGAGAACAAAACTCAATCCATTTTATCCAAGCGTTTCGAATTACAAGTGTGCAAAAAATATACGAACGCTTCATAGCTTTCAGACACTGATAGAGTTTGCCAAAGAGATGAAAATGTCGCTGGCTTTGACTGAAAAAAGTGAAGGGATAAGCCAGGTTATCAAAAAAACCAGATGCGCTTGAAAAATTGTGAGCCAGAATGCTTTCAGAGATTGGTAGATGTGTTTGTCCAACAAGGACAAGTTGTCCAGTTTTAACGGTTGAGTTGTGAAGGTAAGCCAATGGGTTGTGAAGAGTGAAGATGTTGCCTCGGAAAAGAGGAAGTGGATATGAATTGGAATTGGCCAAAAACATTGCAAAGCAAGAATGCTCAAGCTTTGAGGAAACAATGCACTTGTTCCTGATTGAGGAGGTTTCCTGGTCGCACGCGGATGGGAAAGAATACACATTGAGGTTAAGAGGGACTTTATCATGCGGCCAGGCGGAAGGAGGTGGACAATACCCTGTTTGAGGGACGGTGTGAGGAGCGAAGCAGAAGCCTTTTTGAGGACCGTTTAAGGAAATCTACAGGAAGCAAAAGATGACCCACGGAGATTCCGTGGGTCAGGTGATTGGTGTAAAACGGGGAAAACTAACCGACGAGTTCTCCGACTGGTTTCTGAAAAGACCGGTGATTGTGCTTTCCAGGGTTTGTCCATTTCCCGGTAGAAGAAGGAGCAGGCTCCAAGGTCGGCTGGCTAGTAAAAGCGTGTGTGGGCAGGGTTCTATCTGCAAGCGTATTTTCCACCAGTTGGAGTTCTTTGAGCCTTGACTGGTGTTGCTCCAATTCCCAGGCCACAGCTTTTGAAAGTTGCGCCACCTGTCTACGTAATTCATCCATGGCGTGCTCATGTTGTAATAATTCGCTCTTCCGGGCCATGCTTATGTACCGGCTATCCACATACATCATTTGTCATTCCCTCCTTGTGTTGAAAAATTTTGCATTCAATGAATTGACGGAATCGACTGTCCGTTGCTGTGTCGGGAAAAAGCAAACGTGTTGCCATATTCAGTTCCCTTAGGAATTTGATACGTAAATTCTTGATGATTCAGCGAAATTACCGGAATGAAAATTAACAGGGGTTAGATCCAAACACTGAAAATGTCAAAAATGGTCAATGATATTGACCATTGGCCTAACACAATTTGTGCCTTGTCAAAAATTAAGCGAAGTTTGATCATATCTGATGTAAAACGCCAAGAACATTACAAAGAATTTCGACAAAAAATCTTCAAAATATTAAATTCTGTTCCAGATTGGCACTTTTTGTGAGTTCCCTTACTGTTGAGTTCACTGTCCGATTTTTTTAGTCTTGGTGTTTTTTGTGCTATTGGACTTATGTTATGTCGTTGACTTCATTTTTTTGAAAGAAAAATGAGACGGGTAATGACAGTGTATGTGATAAGGTTTTAAAGGTGTTAGTTGTTGATATCGGTTTTGATCTTTTAAAAATGGGCTTGCACTCATTTCTTAGCGAAAGATATTCAGTGGACTCATCCTAGGATTCTGAATGTTCAGGCTTGACCTTTATGCGTGCCCCACCTAATCCTTAACCGGCTGAATGGGAGGTTGACAACTTTAAAAAATAGCCTCTAGAAAACCGATTGCAATCCGATTAATTTTTAAATTTGTCGAATCATTGGCAAGAAGGGCACTATGTCAGCAAAAACGTTATCTTCGAAATGCTTTCGTGAGCAATTATTAGACCTTATGATGCAGAAGCATCATTGGGCTTGGCCTCAATTCGTCGGGCCGACTATCTCCAAGGCTCAACTCAAAATTCATTATCAGCAAGAGTACGCCGTTTATGTTCGGGACTTCCCTGTTTTTTTGGCCCGTATTCACGGGCAAAACCCGCCATTAGCAGTCCGGAAAATGTTAGCTGAAAATATTTACGAAGAAGATACCGGGAATTTATCATTGGGAACCTCACATCCTGAACTCTTTATGGAAATGATGAAAGGCTTAGGATTTCGCTCACGCGAGTTTGAGAGGATTAAGTTACTGCCCGCTACACGGCGCTACCGGGCTTGGTTGGATCGGATTTCTCAAAGTTCGGATTGGGTCTTGGGAGCAGCCGTTTTGACCGTATTTGTCGAAGGTAGCGTCAATGATCGTCGGGAACTTCTCCATCCCGTCAAATCGAAAACCCGTCGGGATATTCAGAAAAAAATCAGACATCATCCACTGGTCCAGTATCAAGGGGTTTCCCCTCAAGCGATGGATCTCATTCGCGCTCATCAAATGGTTGAGTGCGGGCATCGGCATGATGCGTATGCGATGGTCGTTCAACATGCCTCTACTCGATCGCAACAAGATAAAATTCTGGCAGCGATACAAGACACATTGGACCTTTGGCTTCGCTATCGTGATGGAGTTGCCCGTGCCTGTGGATTAGTGAAAACTAAGTTGGCAGCCCGCTGAAGCAATGAGAGATTGCATGTCGTGCTGTCCCACTGAAGATTAAGAAAAACGTCGGAACCTTCTCAATGTGGATCTTTTTTGGCATTTCCTCCACAATAGACATTTCTAATTTTGACGAGGGAGGGAAGTGACATGGCCACGATTGGGCAATTCATGACACGGGATCTGAGCTTCGTGACTGAGGATGCAAGCATTCAAGACGCTGCCACCCACATGTACCAACAACGGATTGGTTCCTTGTTGGTCAAACATGAATCTGAATTTTCTGGAATTGTAACGGAGACGGATGTGGTGCGCGCGGTGGCTGAACAACCTGCTCTGATTGAACGCTTGAAGGTAAAGGAATTGATGTCCAGCCCGATCATTACCGTGGATCGGAATATGTCTCTCCATTATGCCCGGGATCTTATGGCCGATCAGAAAATACGCCATTTAGCCGTCACGGGGGAAAATGGAGACATTGTTGGTATTATATCGGTCCGTGATCTCCTCGCCTACTTTAAGACGGTGGCGAAAGAGTTGAAAGCATCTGAAGAGGAAGGATGACCCTGAGCCGAGATATTCAAGAGAAGATTTTGATCTCTGGAATGATTACCGGTGATTGGGCCTTTTGGGTAAGCTTACTCAATTTTCGCTTCTTCGGCTTGTTGAATCATGAGGGAGAGGCGCTCCTCTTCTTGTCGAATGCGCCTAATCCGTTCTTTTATCCAGGGGCCGATGTGCTCCTTTTTTGATTTGGTTTGACCCTCCAATACGGCAATTTCCTCTCGAACCGCTTCACGCTGCTCTTTTAACGCCTCAATTTGCGCTATCGCATCAGCTTTGTCAAAGATCAGGGATTCAGGACTGTTATTCATATCCTGGTCTATGATATGTGCCGATTCCGAGGATTGGGGCGGAAGGACTCGAATGCCATCTTCTAGCCGGCGTTGATTCATGACGACGGGAGAGACAATTTCGATTCCGGCATCATGCAGGGTCGTGAGCATTTTCGCGCGAAGCTTTGACCGTGCACTGAGGCATTGTTTGACTTCACTTAAAAATCCAGATACCCGGTAAGTTACGGAATAATCCCCGAGCTCCATGATGTGGACAAATGGTTCTTTGAGATTAGCGGCGAGCGCGGCTTCCCCTAATAGTTTTTCGATGGTTTGGTGGGAGATGTCATATCCTAAGGACACCGTGGCAGACACAATCGTGCCTGAGGAACGAAGCACCGTAATCGGGTGAGAAACCAAAAACAAATTGGGAAGGGTCGTCAAATCGCGTTCTTCTGTTTGTATTTCTGTGTGGAATAAGCCGCGTTCGGTGACCCGCCCGAACTGATTTTCTACGCGAAGAAAATCACCTAACCGAAAACTCTGCATGCCTCGCAACATGAAACCTGCAAGGGCATTCGAAACGAAGGTCGTGGATGAAAGGGTAATCACGGCTGTGATCAACAGCGCTAAAAGTTGGAAAAGTTCTTTGTGGGTTTCTTTGTCGAGAGGAAGGGCCAGAAGAGTGAGAACAATCCCAACCCCCACCAACAGCAACATTCCCACACGGGCTGAAAATCGGTCTTCCTCCTTCAGGCCTCCATTTCGCCGAAAGAAAAACCAATGAGCTAACCACAATCCTGAACTCACCAGCGCGAGCACCAGTAAAACTGGAAGAAAGGTCGGGAGGGTTTCCCAAAAATGGTCGAGGAACGCCATAATGTTAGAAATAGAGAATACCACATAATGTCCGAATTCACAGGGGTTAAAAAGCTAAAAGGGGAAATAATGAAGAAGATAAAGCTATACCTCAAAGATCTCCTGTTCGGATTCCGGTCCACAGCCTAATGAGGGCGCAAAAATCCTTTTCTTGACATCATCAAAACTAAAGGGAGAACAGCGTTAAGCAAACCAGTTGAGATGTCGAGACCCAATGGCACCGGCCACTGCGGTCAATAATTTTTTGCGATCGACCGGTTTGACGAAATAATCGGTTATGCCCTGTTTCAGGAGTTGGGTGGCAAGATCGATATCGGGAAACCCGGTTAGGACCATCAACGGCACGCTGGAGTATTCTCTTTGAAAATATTTGATGGCTTCGATGCCATTGATATTGGGCATCCGAATATCGGTGATTATCACATCAATGACCATCGGATGCTCTCCTTCGTTGAGAATGCGGATCGCCTCAGCTCCGTCTTCCGCGTCCACAACGTAGTAGCCGTCTTTTTCCAAGGCTATTCGAACAACTTTGCGAATGCCTTCCTCATCATCAACGACCAGTACTCCTCCCCGATAGCGCTGGCCGGAAAACATGCCTGCGGTTCGTTGAGTGGTGTCAGGTAAATGGGTGGTGTTCATCGCGAATCCTCCTATGAAGTTAAATGAAATCCCTCCGTCAAAAAATCAGCAAACCCCTCCCTAGCGTCTGATGTAGTCATAATCATCAGAAGACTGCAACGAGTGTGCCTAAGTCGCCTGATGGTGGTATGTCACGCCGGGATGAAAAACCGTCCTGAAAAATAACAAGAAACAGGGGATCGCTGGGCCGGGCTCTTAGGGATGGGAAAAAAAGATCAAAAGAAATGTCTATAGAACATTCACTTCGCACCCATCGTAGACACATTGATTGTATGGAACGGCTTGAATAGCCGGAGGAAATGAATTTGGGTCCATTCCATCCGTGTAGATGTGTTCTCTAATATTCTGAGTTGGTTGGGATATGGCATGATAAGAAAAATGGGGGTGAGATCAGATGATGGGCTTGCGAGCGATCACGGAGGTGGTGGAATGGTACAACGCCCAATGGGTGGAGTCCTGTGAGAGTCTGACATACTCTTGAATGTCTTGAGGTGAGCATAAGCCGGTCTTTGAATATTCCTGTTCGAGTACCATCGCCGATTCCGCCATCACCTTAGCCATTGGCGAATTTCCAGGACAGAGATGCATGAGGGATTGAACTCTGACGATATGGTATCCTGCTTCTTGCAGTTTGTGCGGAAGCCGGAGGGCATAGGCCGGATCTAATCCGAGATTGATGAACATCCGGCAAATAGCTCGGTTTACTCTTTCCTGCGGGGTCTCTTGGTCCAGCAATGTTGCCGAGGTGAAGTCCGGTTCTTCGAAGAGGGCCCATCCTCCTGGCTTGAGGAGAGAATACGTTTTTTTCAGTATGGTCCTCTCTTCTTGATTATGAATCAGGACATACCGGCCATGAAGGAGATCAAAGGATTGTTCTAAAGGGACATCAAGAAAGGATCCTTGGTAAATCTGAACAGGCAAAGAATTAGCATGGTGAAGATACGCAATATTCTTGTCGACACCCACCGCCCGTCCCGTCGGCCCCACGCGATTTCCCAGCCAACGCAAGATGGATCCTGCCCCTGCGCCCAACTCCAGACAATGCCATCCTGATTGAATTCCCGTTTCTTCCAATAGCCTGATGGTAACCGGATCGTTCGCAGCTTCGACCAATTGTAATCGTTGAAATTCCTGCTCTTCAGATTTGTTGTCGAAAATATACTGGTTCATCGCTGTCCCTCTGCTGCTGGTTGTTTCATGATATCCAAGGCCGCATGGCATCCGGCCAGATACCCTGTTGCCCAGGCCCATTGAAAGTTAAATCCCCCGATGCGGCCATCGCAGTCCAACATTTCTCCGATCACATAGAGCCCAGGCATGTGGCGAGAGCCCATGGAATGAGCGGATATTTCTTCCAGGGGGACACCCCCGGCCGTGACTTCGGCAAAGTTCCATCCGCGTGATCCGATGACGGGAAGATCAAGATTGGTGAGTGTCCGGACCAGATTCCGGCGAGCCTCTTTGGACAGAAGATTAATCGGAGTGTCAGAAAGAGCAGGTTCTTGTAGGCTGGCCAGTGTGCTGGCCACACGTGTGGGTAACCGCTCGGCTAACAGTGTGGGGACTAGTTTTCGCCCGGGGAGTGAGGCGGCCTGCATGAGCCATTTCTCCACATCCTGGTTGGAGAGTTGAGGGAAGCAATGGAGATGAAGACGGGCAG
>DOFS01000235.1 GCA_003523945.1 Nitrospiraceae bacterium
GATGTCCGATTTGAGGAAATGCGATCTCTCGGATGGGGAGGGCTCGCCGTCCTTGCCGCATTAATTTTCATTATCCGACCCATCAATGTCTGGCTTTCCACGATGGGTTCCAGTCTCTCGTGGAAGGAACGGGTCTTCATCGCCTGGATCGCCCCACGGGGAATCGTGGCTGCGGCTATCGCGTCCTTGATGGCAGGCATGCTGGACGCCAGGGATTTAACGGGCGGAGCGGAATTGCGGGCCCTTGTGTTTCTCACCATTGCGGGCACGGTCGGGCTTGCCGGGCTTACCGGTAAGCCGCTGGCTTCCCTGCTCAGTCTGCGCTTGCCAAACCGGGATCGGGTCGCCATTTTGGGAGCGGAAGGGCTAGGCATCGTCCTGGGAAACGTTCTTCGGAAGCAAGGCCTGAATGTCGTGTTTCTGGATTCAGACCCCAAGCTTTGCCATCAAGCCGAACAGGCAGGATTTCCCGTGGTCTTTGGTGACGCCCTTCAGGAGCGCACGCTCATCCGTGGCCACATTGAACTGGTGGGCACAGTGATTGCTCTCACGCCCAATGAACATCTCAATCATTTATTCGTGGATCAGGCTCGAGAACTGTTTGGGGTTCCCCATGGCTATGTCGCCTTGGAATCTTTCGAGGGCGAGAAGGTCCCTGAACATATTCAACGGTTGGAAGAGCATGTGTTGTGGGAGGGCCCGCATGATGTGGAACGGTGGTCGGTGCGTCTTCGCCATAAAGACGTGGTGGTCGAACAGTTGATGTACCATCCTCCTCCCAAGCCTGATACGGACGCGGATGCAGAAGATAAAACTTCCGAAAAACCCAGTCCCACACCGAAAAATGGTGAGCTGTTTGTCATTCTGGCCATTCAACGGGAAAAATCTATTGTGCCCATGTATACGACGTACAAACTTCGCGAGAAAGATGTAGCCTTTGTGGCTATTTATCGTCCTGAGCGGGAACAGGCCCTTGCCCAGCTCCAGGTCATGGGATGGCAATTGTTGCCACAAGAAACTGTTGAGGCATTGAACCCGGATGCTGTCTCTCCACAGAAAAGTGGCAGGGACTCTCAGCCTGCCAAGGTCGAAACTGGGAGAATTCTTCCAACATGAGGATATAAGAGAAATGATTTTAATGTTTGCATTTCCGTCAGCAACTGCCGAGGTGCCGGATGATCCCCTTGCTGGTCACCCCTGGATGGGAAGGGAAAATTTTTGGTTAGGGTAGGGTTCCAGGAACTCGACACGTCGACTGCGGCACGAAACGCCTCATGCTAAGGCAGTCCGTGAGTTGAGCATCGATATGCTGATCATGGGCGCGTACAGCCATTCTCCTCTTCGCAGCCTGTTCTTCGGATGCAAAACCTCCGACTTGTTGCGGTCCGCTAAAGTTCCGACGTTGTTGCTCCGATAGAGTATCTGGCGTTGTTTCGTTTCAATCCGGTACCACCAAATTAAAAAAAGTGAAAACAGAGTTGCGGTGACGGGATACAGGCACGGCACAGCCACGGTATGTGGGACGGGAAACCTCGGTAATGTTCATCCTTTCGAAGGGGTGATCGTAGGAGTGTCGTTGAATATAGTTCCCATTTTCCATTTTCATCAAGTGACAGAATCCAGATTGGAGAAATTAGGGAGTGTTCAAAAAGGCGTGTCCAGCAAGGCCGCAGCCGTTTGGGCGAGCGGAGCGTACAGAGGAGTACGTGAGCACGACCAAGCGGCGAGAACGCGGCTGTCGGCCTTTTTCAACATTCCCAGAGGAGAAGAAAAAATATGCCGAGCATTTATATATCTCGCTTGTCGGAGTGAAAACTGTGTGATACCGTCTTGAGTATCGTGTAAGACCTCTTCTTCCCGGGGCGACCGAGCCCGCGAAATGGAAACAAGGCCTTACACGATTTTTTTGTGCAAACCCTCCGTGGTCTCCTGAAAGCAGGAACAATCCCACAAGGATCAGGAGTTGTGAGATAGGGTAGAAACGGTTGTCGGATTGGACCGGCACCTGAATAGGTTGAATCATGTGCGTAAATTATTTGTGGTGTTATCAAGAAAAGAAAGAAAAATAAGTGATGGTAAAGATAGTAAAAAAAATTGTTGCCAAAATCGGTGAGGGTATCAAGAATGCCTCCGACATTGGCTATCATCTTGTGATCCTGTGCCTGAGTGCGGGGATTGCGTTGTCGCTCCCGACCGTGGCCAGAAGTTTTCTGACCTATTGGACAAGGGTGGAGAAGGAAAAAATGTCGATCGTGGCCTTGGAAATAGGCGTTGCGGCAATACTGATTGTGGTGATGACCTATATCCGGAGGAGTTGGCAGGATCGGAAGCTGGCCAAAATGGCCATCGATGCGGGCTTCGTGTCATTTTTCCCCAAACGGGCGCGGCGGGCTGAGGATGGGATCCGCAAGCTTCGGCAGACCCAGGGACGTGGCCGGACGGTTCTGGTCATCGGGTCAAGCGGGTATGACACGTTGCGTGATCAGGTGGGAGACTTATCGACCATTCTGGATAAATGCCTGGGAGCCAACATCATGCTGGTGAACCCCTTTAGCCAGGGTGCCAGTGCACGTATCCGGGCAATTGCCGATCCGTTGATGTCGATTGAGAAATATCGAGCGGGCGTCAGGCAAAGCATTGAATTGCTCAAAAGGCTTCAAGGGGTCGGAAAATCCGTCAAACTGAAACTCTATTCGGATCCTCCGCTTCTGAAATTAGTGATTCTTGGAGACTATCTCTGGATGCAGCATTACCATACCGATCTGGATATTCAGGAGATGCCGGAATACGTGTTGCGGCACAACGCAAACGATCACGGACTGTACACGTTGTGTTATCAATATTTCATGCAGCGTTGGGAGCAGACCGACATACCGGAATACGATCTGGTTACCGATGAGTTGGTCTATCGGGATAAAAATGGCCGAGAAGTCAGAAGAGAACAATTCTGGCCGGATGACGTCCCGCAAAGCATCGAGCAGGGGAGAGAGATCCCCGTGTTGGGCTCAACGCCACACACGATCAGGGAGCGTCCAGCTTTGGAGCACGCCATGTGTCGAACAGCGACCGAAGTTGTACGATCGCATTTCTAGATTTCGTG
>DOFS01000121.1 GCA_003523945.1 Nitrospiraceae bacterium
GGATCAGGTGAGGGGCTGGCAAGGGGTGACCGAGGCGGTGCATGCCAAGCAGGGCTTTATCTTTTCACAGATTTGGCACACCGGACGTATTTCCCACAGTTCAATGCAGCCAGGCGGACGGCTGCCCGGCGCTCCCTCGGCTGTTGTTGCGGCCGGCAATCATATGGACCGGCAGGGCAATGTCGTCCCCTTCGAAACCCCTCGCGCGCTGACCATTGGCGAAATTGAAGAGATTATCGGTGATTTTCGCAAGGCGGCCGAGCATGCGCTGACGGCTGGATTTGACGGTGTCGAGATTCATTCCGCTAATGGCTATCTCATTGATCAATTTCTGCAGGACCATACCAACCGGCGCGAGGATGCCTATGGCGGGTCCATTGAAAATCGCACGCGGTTTCTGCTTGAGATTGTCGAACAGGTGACCGGGGTGTTCGGCCATGACCGCGTCTGCGCCGTGGGGTGTGTCGGCCGACATCCGCGATAGTGATCCGCAGGCGCTGTTCTCGCATGTCGCGGTAGAGCTTGGCAAAAGAAAGCTGGCTTATCTGCACATCGTGGAACCCCGTGCGAATCAGCGCAGCGATACGAATGCGCTTGATCCCAATGCTCCCGATGCCTCTTCCCGTTTTAAGGGGTTATTCGGCGGACCGGTCATTGCCGCCGGTGGCTTTACTCAGGAAACTGCTGAATCCGTGATTCACGCCCGTCATGCCGATGCGGTGGCGTTTGGCCGGTTATTTATCGCCAATCCGGATCTTCCCGATCGCTTTCGTATGGGCGGTCCTCTCAATCCCTATGACCGCGCTACCTTCTATGGGGGAGATGCCCGGGGATATACGGATTATCCGTATCTTGATACTGCAACGCCTGACTATTCCCCGAAAACGGTCACCCCTCAATAGACATTTTTTCCACGGTTGGAGGGAGTTGGTGGCGGGGTTTGATGATGCCGGGACTCGGCCCGGCAGCCGAGCCACTTTTGTTTCGGCAAAAGTGGCCAAAACCATCTTGGCCGTGGTGTGGCCCTTCGGGGCCCCTGCGCGGTTCGCCGACCCCGGCGGCGCGCAAACTCGCTGCGCTCAAACACTGCGCGCCTTTTCTCCGGTGTCGGTTGCACTGCTCGGCCACGCCACCAGGCCAGGGGTAACTTCTGAAACAAGGAGTCCCAACTGTTGGCGGACCAACCCGCGGAGCTTGTCCTGAGTCTGGGCGAAGGGCTCAGACAAGGTCCGCCGAATGATAGGAGCGTTCATCCCAAAAGCCGAACAGCAGGCGTCGTTGTTAATTAGTGGTTGTGGTCAAATGTGGCCGAGAAAGTTTAATTCGTAGCGGAATATTTGGGATATGAAGGAATTGGTTGAAACGGATGGACATCTGAGGTGACAAAAAATATTAAAAATGTAACACTTCCCTTAGAGGACTGTTAAATTTTTGACCAAATCCAAAATGGATTTTGTAAGTTTTTAAAGGAAAAAGAATTCAGCCACAACCACGGTCCGGGTAGCCTGAAAAATGTAACCGACTAGAGCATTCTGTTACTTGGGGGAATATTTATTCCCAAAGTGTGAAGATTTATTTAAGAGAATCTGTCACAATTGCCGTTCTGTTGAATAAGATTTTCTCATAATCAAGGAGGAAATTATGTGGCATTTAAAGATTTTCAGAACTCTTGGTCTTAGTTTTACCATTTTTTTGCTCAGTAGCCAGCCCATTTTTGCTTCAGATTTTAACGAATGTTTGGAAATTGTTTTGGAGGGAGATGTAAAAGATATTTATAAGTTTGAGAATTTTTCCGATTATCGAAAAACTCTGGATTTTGCATTTACCTTAAATGAAGAAACACTTAAAAGCGTAGCACAGGAAAAACAGGCAGGTTTGGACATTCCGATTCCGATGGCAAAAGGACTTCTTTAAATTGGGGCACAGGGTAGTGTGCAAAAAGATATGATGGATTCGATAAGAAGAGAGGTAGGTTTGTCCGATACCAAAACACTAGATGCAAGTTCCTATCAATGGGTCACTATGGAACTTCAGGGCGAAACTAAAAAAGAGCTGGCAAGCCGTTGCTCAAGAGGAAATGAAAATGCTCTCACTTATTCCATTATTCCAGAAGGATATCCCAAAGACCAATTTCATGTAGTCCTCAGAAATTTGCCCCAAGACGACGCCGATCCTGATCGCAAGATCGCTTGGGTTGCCCTCAGTCCCAATATAACATTAACTGGAAAGAACACTTTCAAAAAAGGTACTGAAATCGAAAAGTATAAAACGCGCGCACAGTCTTTTAAGCGAACTAATGAGGGAGAGATATATATAACACTCGGGATTGAAGGTCTACCGCGAGAAATTTCTAATGTCATAGATGAGCCTGCCAAGTCTTCTATCAATGCTGGAAATCCAAGATTCTCCTCAATTTCCTTTGTGACGAATAGAAGAAGCCCACACGATATTGTCACTCTAGAACTAGAAGACGCCAAAATTCTTCCTTACAACAAAGATACGAAAACCGGGCTAGATGGAAATTCTTGGGAAGTCATTACCGGGACAAAGAAGAATTCACAAGGTAAAATGGAGATCACTTGGAGGTCAAGAGACCCTAGGATACTTCAAGCGAAAACCTCCCATGGACCACACAATAGGTGTTACCAAAAAATTAAAAAGATTTACACCCTCACCCCTACATCCGTAACAGAAGAGAAAACCATCTTCAAAGTTCCCCACAAGGATTGTCCGCATGAGGCAAAGACGAACAAAGTAGAATATCCGCGCCTGAGATGACGAATCGGGTGTATTTATTTTTTCAAGCGACGTAATTAGTAAAAATGACAGTTGTTAATTAAGCGAGCCGCTTGTCAGAAAAGACAAGCGGCTCTTTTTTTCTTTAAAAGGTAACACTACAGAGCATTCTGTTACATGGCCCATTCAAAAATACTGTTTTGGTCCGTTAATTTCCAATAAGGCGTCATGAAATAGGCATGACTACTCCGCTATATTCGCTGATTGAGAAGTTAGTAGAAGACTTTTGGGTTGTACTTGATCGGGAACACATCACACCGTGGGCGTTCATGACAGCAGGGCCTTTGTTTAAATGCACAGATTTCTACGGAAGGCAGATTTCTTATCAAGGAGTTGAGTTTGAAGGTTCGCCGCAAGGTGTTTTCTGGGCGCGGTTTATCGAACCTTTTCTCGAAAACATTATTGAGCGGGTCGTAACCGAAACCCTGCGTCTATCCTCGGAGAAGAGGCAAGACCCAAAACTCACATTGGTAGAAGCATCTACTCTTCTCAAATCCTTGATACATCGTGCTTATGGTCGTATGGCTGACATCGATTACACATTGCGTGGAGGGAGGAAGAATCCAGGAAAAGTGCCTCTTCGAAACACCGATTCTGAGATTGCTGGTATGGAGCAGTTCCTTGACCGAAGAATTAATGCTGAGCTAGCGATGCTCAAACCGTGGGATTGGGTTAATAAGTTCTACAAGGAGCATCCATTTTTTTTCTGGCTCATTGGCTTCTTAATAGCCGCTGCGGGCGTATTCTTAGCAGGATAACCGATGTGGTTAAAACCCATATAGGGCTATTAGCTCAAACTAGTAAAAATGTAACCGAATACCCCATTCTGTTTCATGGATTGGCAATTGGAATCCTTCCTGCCCACTTTTTAACCGAAAACGGAACTCTCCATTTACTTGGCGCCTTTGATTCAAGGCATGGCAGCTCCTTTTTCCAAGGTGTGATGGGCATTTGTTTCCGACGCCTGCTGTCCGACCATGGGGACGGACGCTCTTTTATCTCGGCGTGCCTTGTATGAGCCCTTCGATAAGTCTGATGACAGGCTCCCCGAGTTAGTCCTCCAAAGTTAAGTGATGCATTGTTTCAGCAGTCTCCGCTGGCCTTGTGGTGTGGCCGAGCAGTGCAGCCGACACCGGGGAAAAGGCGCGCACTGTTTGAGCCCTTCGAGAAGACTCAGGCCAAGCTCCGCGAGTTTGCGCGCCGCTGGTGTTGGCGAACCGCGTAAGGGACCCGAAGGGCCACGCCACGGCCAACATGGTTTTGGGTCCTTTTGCCGAAACAAAAGGGCCTCGCCTGCCGGGGCGAAACCCGGCAACATCAAAAATCGCACAGACATGGTCATTTGATAAACGGGTAAGACGTGTTGTCTTAAACAGCGTTTTGGTGGTTTTTAAAAGCAAAGATGGATTCCCGCTAAATACTGGCGGGAATGACAGGGGGTGGAGGATAGGCTGAGGGGAAGAATGAGCCAATACTCGATTTTTATACTTCGGAAAGGGAACTACGAAGAATTTTGGAGTGTTATTGGTCGCGGTTGACCATGTAGCAGGCGGTGATGGAGAGGGATCGTTTGGCGGTGCAGGCGGAGAATGGTTCAAGGTCAAGGGCTGCGGCTTCGACGAACTCCCGTGCTCGAGCGGTGGAATAGGCCAGTGAGCCTTGTTTCTGCATTAATTGGATGATTTTCGTGACGTCCTCATCTTCAATGGCATGGGCCAAAATCTTTTCGGTGATCCATTGGTTGTCTTGAGAAGAGCAAGTCTGGAGAAGGTGGAGTAATGGGATGGTAATCAT
>DOFS01000041.1 GCA_003523945.1 Nitrospiraceae bacterium
GAATTTTATTAATCGGCTCTGGCCCGATTATCATTGGTCAAGGCTGTGAGTTTGACTATTCTGGGACACAAGCGTGCACGGCGTTGAAGGAGGAAGGCTTTGAAGTCATCCTCGTCAATAGTAATCCGGCCACCATTATGACCGACCCGGATCTCGCGGATCGGACCTATGTGGAGCCGATTACCGTAGAAGTGGTGGAAGCCATTCTGGAGCGTGAGCATCCTGATGCGCTGCTACCCACCATGGGCGGACAGACTGCGCTGAATGTGACCGTGGAATTGGTAAAACGAGGAATCCTGGAAAAACACGGCGTGAAACTCATCGGAGCTTCCTATGAATCGATTCAAAAGGCTGAAGATCGCGAATTATTCAAACAGGCGATGACACGTATTGGATTAAACGTGGCTGCAAGCGGATCATTCCGGTCAAGAGAAGAAGCGTTACAGCTCCTTGAAACAATCGGGTTTCCTGCCATCGTCCGTCCATCGTTCACCTTGGGGGGAGCAGGGGGCAATATTGCCTATAACCGTGAAGAATTTGATAAATATATTGATTGGGCTTTGGTGACCAGTCCAGTGGGACAAGCTCTGCTCGAACAATCCCTCTTGGGATGGAAGGAATATGAATTAGAAGTGATGCGGGATTCAAAAGACAATGTGGTCATTGTCTGTCCCATCGAGAATTTTGATCCGATGGGTGTGCATACGGGAGACTCTATCACCGTGGCCCCGGCCATGACCTTGTCTGATAAAGAGTATCAACACATGCGGGATGCGGCCATTCGTATTATTCGAGAAATCGGTGTGGATACCGGCGGGTCCAATATTCAATTTTCTTTGAATCCGGACAATGGGGCATTGATGGTTATTGAGATGAATCCTCGTGTGTCCCGGAGTTCCGCCCTGGCTTCAAAGGCGACCGGGTTTCCGATAGCAAAGATTGCCGCGAAGTTGGCCATCGGGTATACCCTTGATGAGATTCCCAATGATATTACGCAAGTGACTAAGGCCTGTTTTGAGCCGACGATTGATTATGTGGTGGTGAAAATTCCACGGTTTACGTTTGAGAAGTTTGATGGTGTCGATCGAATGCTCACAACCCACATGAAATCTGTTGGAGAAGCCATGTCACTCGGGGGCACCTTCAAAGAAGCTTTGCAGAAGGCTATTCGTTCTCTTGAAACAGACCGGTACGGGTTGGTGTCGTTACACGGGCTCGACGGAAAAAAAGATTCTGCTGGATCAAATCATCCGCTTCATGAGCGCCTTCAATCTCAGGTCCGTATCCCCACGGCCGATCGCCTGTGGTTTCTGGCTGATGCGTTTCGAATCGGGATGTCGGTGGATGAGCTGTATCATCTGTCGCGCGTTGATCCCTGGTTTTTGCATGAAATCAAAGAACTCGTTGAATTTGAAGCGGAATGGGTGCGCAGAAGTAAGGAGGAGTTTGGGAACGATCGTTCACACGACACCCGCAAAGGTTGCCCCGATTCCTTGGTGACTCTCCTTGAACAAGCGAAAGGTCTTGGATTTTCGGATCCACGGCTTGGTCAACTCATAGGGAGGGAGGAAGATACGATTCGTCAGTGGCGACAGGTCGGGGGATCTGGCTACGGTACGGTGTTTAAAAGAGTGGATACCTGCGGCGCAGAGTTTGAAGCGCATACCCCGTATCTCTATTCAACCTCGGGTTTCTCCTGTGAATCCCGTCCTACTCAAAAAAGAAAAATTATGATCTTAGGCGGTGGGCCGAACCGGATTGGTCAAGGCATTGAATTTGATTATTGTTGTGTGCATGCCGCGATGGCCTTAAAGGAGGAAGGCATTGAAACCATTATGGTCAATTGTAATCCGGAAACCGTCAGTACGGATTATGATATTTCCGATCGCTTGTATTTCGAGCCATTGACCAAAGAAGAGGTCTTGCGAATTATCCTGACTGAACGTCCAGATGGGGTCGTCGTGCAATTCGGTGGACAAACGCCTCTTAAACTTGCCGTCCCGTTAGAGCAAGAAGGGGTCCGAATTTTGGGGACACAGCCTGATGCCATTGACCGTGCAGAAGATCGAAAACGGTTTAGTGATTTATTGAACGAATTAAACTTATTGCAGCCGCAAAACGGCACGGCACGGTCCTCACATGAAGCCCACATTATAGCCGTCAACATTGGCTATCCGGTCATGGTGCGTCCATCGTATGTGTTAGGGGGGCGTGCCATGCAAATCGTATATGATGCGGATACGTTGGATGAATACCTTCAAAGAAACAACATGGATTTGGGGAGACATCCTCTGTTAATCGATGATTATCTTGAAGACGCCATAGAAGTTGATGTGGATGCCATTGCAGATGGGACAGACGTGGTGGTGGCTGGCATTATGGAGCATGTTGAGATGGCGGGAATCCATTCCGGAGATTCGGCCTGTTCATTGCCGGCGCATTCTCTCAATGAAGAGATTCTTGCGACGATCAATCGCCAAACCATTCTTCTGGCCAAAGAGTTACATGTGGTGGGTCTGATGAATATTCAGTATGCGGTGAAGGACGGGTCGGTATTTATTTTGGAGGTCAATCCTCGCGCCTCTCGCACGGTCCCCTTTGTCAGTAAAACAATCGGTCTGCCATTAGCCAAATACGCGATGAAGATTATGGCGGGGCGAACGTTAAAAGACTTGGGCTTTACCGAAAGACCACTTTTTTCCCACGTCGCCATTAAAGAAGCCGTCTTTCCATTTACGAAACTTGGCGTCTCAGATGTCCTGTTAGGTCCCGAGATGCGCTCGACGGGAGAAGTCATGGGGATTGATCAAAGCTTCGGATGGGCATTTGCAAAATCTCAAGCCGCATCCGGAATGCCCTTGCCTTTGGGAGGGACTGCTCTAATCAGTGTCAAGGATGGGGACAAGCCCGCAACTCTCGATATTGCGCAAAGACTGGCTCACCTCGGGTTTTTACTCAATGCTACAGAGGGGACAGCGGCGTTTTTGCGGACACACGGAATCAACGTGGTTACGGTGAACAAAATCAATGCGGCTCGCCCTCATATCGGGGATCTACTCAAAAACAAAGAACTCTCCTTAGTCGTGAATACGGTGGGCGGTGCCTCCTCTCAGGAAGATTCGGCACCAATCCGCAAAGCGGCCGTGTTTGGGGGGATTCCCTATTTTACGACCATTCAAGCGGCGCAAGCAGCCATATCAGGAATAGAGGCGATGAAGAAAACGTCCATGGAAGTTCGCTGCCTACAGGAATATCACTCTGCGATGTCGGCCCGCCAAGCCTAAGAGAGCATGATACAGGGATGGATTATTGACCATCCGAGTTCCAGGATCAATGAAGGAGAGTGTGGTTTCATGAAAATTCCTATGACCAAAAAAGGGTATGAGGCCTTGCAAGCCGAACTGGCCCGGCTGCGACGGGAGGAACGCCCCAAAGTCATTCAAGCTATTACAGAGGCTCGTGAACATGGTGATCTTAAGGAAAATGCCGAATATAAAGCGGCCAAAGAACACCAACAATTTATCGATACCCGGATGTCCGAGCTTGAGCATAAACTTAGCAACGCCCAAGTGGTGGAAATATCCAGTGGGCAGAGCGACACGGTTGTATTTGGGGTTACGGTGTCGCTCCTGGGTTTGGAGTCACAAGAAGAAAAACGCTATACCTTAGTTGGGCAAGAAGAAGCCGACATCAAAAATGGATCGATTTCGGTTCAATCACCTATTGGGCGTGCGCTGATCGGACATCGGGTAGGGGATATTGTTGAAGTGCATCGGCCCGCCGGGGTTATTGAATATCAAATCCAATCCATTTGCTTTGAGGAGTTGTAATCATGCCGTCCCCCATTTCATTAGTTACATTGGTCACGGATTTTGGTGATGTCGACTATTTTGTCCCAAGCATGAAGGGTGTGATGCTCGGAATTAATTCTCAAATACGCCTCGTCGATCTGACGCATCGAATTCCGGCACATGGAGTTGAACAGGCCGCATTTTTTTTGAAATCGTGCTATCAGTACTTCCCAGAGGGAACAGTGCATGTAGTGGTCGTAGACCCCGGAGTGGGGAGCTCCCGAAGAGCGATTTTGGCCTCAACCTCCAGACATTTTTTCCTGGCTCCCGATAATGGCGTCTTGAGCTACGTGCTTCAAGAAGAAACGTCGGTTCAAGTTCGAGCGATTGAGAATAAACAATACCGGTTGGATTCGGTTGGAGCGACGTTTGATGGACGGGATTTATTTGCGCCTTCTGCGGCCTGGTTAACGAAGGGCCAGGTTCCTGGTTCTTACGGGCGGCTCATTCACGATTATGTCACACTTCCTCCTGATCCCCCGCGCATGCAACAACAGGCCCTTCATGGGCGAATTGTCTATATTGACCATTTTGGGAATGCGATGACGAATATGACCCTGGCCGACATAGAGACATTTCGTTCAGTGACCAAGAAGGAATACTCGGGTCTCAAAATCGGAGAGGTGGTTATTAAGGGAATAAAAACTCATTACGGGGAAGGCGCCATGGGACTCCCGGAAGCATTAATCAATAGTAACGGGCATATTGAGATTTTTGTGAAACAAGGACGGGCCGTGGACCGCTGTGCATTGCACATTGGACAAACGGTTGAGCTCATCTAGGCTGAGGTACGCTACAAAACCTCCTGATGTGGTGGTATTGAGAAAGATGCGTTGGACGCACGCAC
>DOFS01000042.1:0-3747 GCA_003523945.1 Nitrospiraceae bacterium
AATCCGTCGTTCGCACGATGAAGGCTCTGGCGGCCTCGAACATCGGACAATATGAACAATCGGTGCACGCATTGGCCGAATACGCTCGCACGGTGGAGCTGGGCTTACGCGTCTGTTTCCGGGAAGGTCCGCCCATGCCCTCGATAGGAACACACCAAAGGCACACTGGGGCAACGCCGGTTGGGGCAGTCGTGTTCGGATCGGATCAGGGACTGGTGGGCCAGTTCAACGAGGTGATCGCGGACTATGCCGTCAAGACACTGGCCGCTCTCCCCGGCCAACCCAGAGTCATGGCGGTCGGTGAACGCGTGCAGGCCCGCCTGACTGATGCCGGCCTGCAGTTGGTGGAATTTTTCCCCGTCCCCAATTCAGTCAAGGCCATCACACCGCTTGTGGGACAGATTCTCCTGGAAAGCGACGCACATGGGAATCTGGAGGAATTCGCCGAACTCCACCTCTTCTACAACAGTCCCACGTCAAGAACGAGGTATGCGCCGGTCACCCAGCGACTGCTCCCGTTGGACGAAACCTGGCGAAGCGAGTTAGCCACACTCCCCTGGCCGACCGGAAATCTACCGGAAATCATGGGTAGTGCAACCGCCACGCTGCGATCGCTCATCCACGAATATCTCTTCATCTCACTCTTCCGGGCCTGCGCCGAATCGCTGGCCGGCGAAAACGCCAGCCGTCTGGCCGCCATGCAACGTGCCGAAAAGAACATCGACGAATTGCTGGAAAACCTGAACCGACGCTATCACCAGCTGCGCCAGCGTAGCATCGACGAAGAACTCTTTGACGTCATCTCCGGATTTGAGGCCCTGGCCAAAGTTACTAACTCCCCGGGACCCCATGAAAGTGAACCGGGGATCGAATCATGAAAGAAGGACACTGATGAACATTCCATTGAAAAATTTTCGTGTGCAGGAAGGCACAACGGTCCATCTCGACAAATGGCCAACGAGGGTGAAAGCGCTCTACACATCGAAGAAACACTACAAAAAGAGTCTCGACAAACATGTTGTTGAACTGAGCGAGCTGCAACGCCTCCTCTATGCCTACAACCGGTATGCGCTGCTGATCATTTTCCAGGCGATGGACGCTGCCGGCAAGGATAGTGCGATCCGGCACGTCATGTCCGGTGTCAATCCACAGGGCTGCCAGGTGTACAGCTTCAAACACCCCAGCGTGGCGGAATTGGATCACGATTTCTTGTGGCGCACCACACAATCGCTGCCGGAGCGGGGCCGGATCGGTATTTTCAATCGTTCGTATTACGAAGAAGTGCTCATCGTTCGGGTGCATCCGGAGATTCTGCTCAGCCAAGGGCTGCCGGACGAATTGCTTGATGAAAAGACCCTTTGGCAGGAGCGGTACCGTTCCATCATCAACCTGGAGAACCATCTGTACCGCAACGGAACACGAATCATGAAGTTTTTCCTGCATCTTTCGGAGGAGGAACAGCGGAAGCGATTTCTTCAACGGATTGATGAACCTGAGAAAAACTGGAAATTCAGCCTGGCCGACATTAAGGAACGAAAGTATTGGAAAGAGTATATGCAGGCCTATGAGGCTTGTTTGAGCGCCACCAGCACAAAAATCGCCCCCTGGTATGTCGTGCCCGCCGATGACAAAAAGAACGCCAGACTGATCATTTCGAGTGTGATTCTCGAAACGCTGAACAGTCTCAACATGAGTTACCCTCAACCGACCAAGACGCGTTGGAAGGAATTGCAGTCCATCAGGAAGCGTCTTGCCAAATAAGACGTGAATGTCCAATTGAAGAATGTAGAGGATAAACCTTCAATTATTTTTTCACCCGGTGAGCAAGCGATGCATTCATTGTTTCATCATTGAAGGGATGCATAACAAGGAACCTCTCATATGCGTGGAAGACACAGGGAACGACACCGCACTGAGCGCATCGGATGGCTGCGGGCGACGGTCTTAGGCGCCAACGACGGGATCATTTCGACCGCAAGCCTACTTCTCGGTGTCTCCGCGGCGGAGGCCACTCACAGCGAAGTCCTGGTTGCCGGAGTGGCCGGGCTGGTCGCAGGCGCGATGTCGATGGCTGCCGGGGAATATGTGTCGGTCCAATCACAAGCAGACACCGAAGAGGCTGATCTTGCCCTGGAGCGCACGGAACTGCTTTCAGACCCCTCCGGCGAGCACAAGGAACTCGCCGGCCTGTATGTGGAACGAGGCCTTGATCCTCCACTCGCGAAACAGGTCGCCGGCCAACTCATGGCTCATGATGCCCTGGGTGCCCATGCCCGCGATGAACTCGGCATTTCCGACAATCTCCGTGCGCGGCCGATTCAAGCAGCACTGGCATCAGCGGGCAGTTTTGCGGTGGGAGCCGCCATGCCGCTTGTAACGGCCACGATCGCCCCGGAGACCAGTTTGATTCCTCTGGTTTCGGGAACATCCCTGGTCTCTCTGACGTTGTTGGGAAGGCTGGCAGCACACGCGGGCGGTGCTCCCATAATGACCGGTGCTATGCGCGTCACCGTTTGGGGCGCATTGGCCATGGGACTAACCGCGGTAGTCGGAACGCTCTTCGGTACAGCGGGGTAAATGAAAGCAAGCGAATGCCAACCGGCAAACCTTCCCCGGCCTTCCTAAGGGGTGCGGACTGTGGATAGCGACACCCACTCAGAGAACAGTCCAGGAAAAGGCATCATGACCGATTCAGACACAGGGCCGCACCGCCGGACTTTGCAACGCATTGCCCGCCGGGCGGTGCGTGAAAGAGGGTTGCTTCCCGATTTTTTCCGCAAGGTGCTGGACGAGCTTGACCATATCCATAGGCCGGCGTCGTGCATGGAAGAAGAACTCAGCGCGAACGTGGAACGGGGATACATCCATTCTACCAAGGCTGGACAATCACGATTTCTCCCCCATCCGGAAACCGCCTCTTCACCGGGGGGGATTTCCTCTTCGTTTCTCGATCACCGCAGAACTTCTTGATATAGTGAGATTTCTATACAGCCGATAACATGCTCGTTTTCGCCGGAGCAACAAATCCGCCTTTCCTACCCTTGATCGTGGTACGTCATCCATGAGCCGTCTTCGAGAAATTCGCCGGGTCCTGTGGTGGATCCTTATATTGAATCTAACTGTCGCTGCCGCAAAGTGGGGCTATGGCGTGGTGACGCATTCAGTGGGCATGCAGGCCGATGGCCTCCATTCCGCCTTCGATGGCCTTTCCAATGTGATTGGTTTGATCGGGCTCTGGCTGACCGCCCCTCCTCCCGATGCCAATCATCCCTATGGTCATAAAAAATTTGAAGCCTTGGCAACCGGATCCATCGGTGGGTTCCTTGTCCTGACCTGCGTCTATCTTCTCTGGAAAGCCTATCAATCATGGGCCTTTGATGTGCACCCTCAGGTAACCGGCATCAGTTTCTTCATCATGATTGGAACCATGGGGGTCAATATCTTCGTGACTCGATGGGAACGCCGGAAAGGCACGGAACTCAAAAGCGACATTCTCACAGCCGACTCCTATCACACCGCGAGTGATGTTCTGACATCATGTTCAGTCCTGGCAGGACTCCTAGCAGTAAAAGCCGGGTATGCCTTCGTGGATCCTTTGGTGGCGGTCCTGATTGCCGGCGTGATCGCCTGGACGGCATTCATCGTGTTCAAAGACGTCCTGTCTTCCTTAACGGACGCGGTTCGATTGGACCCAAGAGAAGTTCAAACGGCCGTGATGTCGATAACCGGCGTCCTGCATTGTCACGA
>DOFS01000042.1:3953-5407 GCA_003523945.1 Nitrospiraceae bacterium
CATACGCTCGCGAACCGGATTGAAGAGCATCTCATCGAACATTTTGAATCGCTGGAGGACGTGGTCGTCCACATCGAACCGGAAGGACACGAACGACGGTGATGGAAATCCTGAAGGGTAATCGTAAGGAGTGGGGTCAGGGGTCAGGAGAAAAGGGAAAAAGAAGCATTCAGCCGAGTCAATCCTCGACTCCTCTTCGATCTACGCCTCATGCCGTACTTCTTCGGAATAAATGGGCAAAGAAACGATAAAGGTCGCTCCTTGGCCTGGCACACTTGTCACACGGATGGCACCTTGATGCTCCTGGAGAATGCCATGAACTACGGTGAGCCCTAAGCCGGTCCCCTCCCCCACGGCCTTGGTGGAAAAAAACGGATCAAAAATCTTTGAGAGTTGTTCCTCAGGAATCCCGCTCCCGCTATCTTGTACGATGAGTTCCACGGTGTCATCAATCGGGTGAAGAGCCAAGCTCAGAGTGCCTCCATCAGACATCGCCTGGCAGGCATTCAAAATAAGATTAAGAAACACCTGATTCATGTGATCCGGATCCGCCCAGACCTTTGGCAGTTGAGGAGAAACTGTTTTCACCACCTCAATTTGCTGTTTGCCCAACCGCTCCTGCAGCACATCCAGAACATCGAGCATCACGACCTCTAAGTTGACACCCTGCCGTTCAGCCGGACGTTTCCGGGCGAAGCTTAACAATTGATTCATGATTTTTGTAATGCGTTCCACCTGGGTCACAATAGTTTCCAATCCCCGCCTGGTACGCTCATCCGGCGCCTTACGCATTAACAATTCCGCTCTCCCTAATATCACATTCATCGGTGTGCCGATTTCATGGGCCATGCCCGATGCCAACGTGCCCAACTCGGCCAATCGCTCCGTTTTTCGCAGTTGATCCTCCAAGGCGCGTTGTTGGGTAATATCCACCACGTACCCTTCAATCCGGACAACCTCGCCCGTGGCTGAAAAGATCCCACAACCTTGCTCCCACACCCATTTGACGGCCCCCTCCGCGGTTCGAATCCGATAACTCAACTGGAAGGGCTGGCGGTTTTTGAGAGCCTCCTGCACATTCTGCCATACCCGTTGCCGGTCTTCCTGAAGCATGACCGTTTCGCCATACGAGATCTGCCGAGTCTCGACAAATTGTTCATGTGAAAATCCCGTCAGGTTTTGACAACTCGGGCTGACGAACTCCATGGTCCAGTTTTGGTCATTTTGACATCGATAGACCATGCCGGGCAGATTGGTAAGGAGGGTCGATAAGGTCCGTTGCGCCTCTTGTAATTCCCGTTCCGTTGCCACCCGTTCGGTCAAATCCAGGACAATCGCGAGAAATACCCGACGGTTTTCCCCTTGTAAATATTGAAGATGCACTTCAACCGGATACGATGTCCCGTCTTTTCTTCGATGAGAGGTGCGAAAATCCACCTGTTCCCGCTCACCGG
>DOFS01000229.1 GCA_003523945.1 Nitrospiraceae bacterium
ACCTAAACCATAGAATCTCAGGCAAGTGCTCGTTGAATCTTTTGATTCAGCAGTTCAGGGTGGAATGCCCCTGCCACCAGCCCAAGGTTATTCTACAAGTAGGCGCTTGCGATCCAATAAGAAAATCCATCACACCTAAGAGGCCAGAGGTCTTTGAATAATTGGTTTCTCCTTGTTTGGCCCACGCTTTTGCTGCTGTAGCCCCTTTTATACTTGCCCAAGCGAAGGCTATAGCTCTTATTGATGAATGGGATAGAAATTTTCTAGAGTGGATAGTTTGGGCAGTTTTTACTGCATTTTCGTAATCTCCAAATTCTGTTTGGACCTCGGCAGCTACAGCTTTAGCTTCATCAGTGGTAGTCAGTTTTGTTATGGCATTTAAACGGTTGGCCCGTAGAAGGGTGCGAAATATGGCAGGGTACCAATCAGTATCATCAAAGCCGGCTAAAATTTGGACCTCAATGACGTCTGGCATTTCCATCTCGGCAGCCGCCAGAATAATCTGCCTTTGGTAAACATGAATGTCATCATATTCATATGGAGTTGACTCCATGGCCTTGATAGCCTGAGTGAATAGTTTCTCCCCTTCCTTCACAAATCCTAATTTCCAGATATGGTGGGCAACAACAGCTTTATCTCTTGCATTGAAAAATCGGTATTCCGCTTGTCGATACGTCGAGCTGGACTCTTCTTCGTTTTTGAGCCACCACTCTCTTCTTGTTTGTGCCGCCTCTAGGTATTTCATCGCGTTACTGAGATCACCTAATGCGGCATACATGTATGCTAATGTTGAGAGCCATGTTGAAGGTGTTTCTGAAGGTTCCATTCCATAAAGCACAGCCGCTAAATGCGCTGTCATTCTCGCCGAGTCTTTTTTGTTTATTTCAAGTTCTATTTTAAACTTGTTTAATAAAAGATTCCCATGGTCAGACAATTTACTCCACGTTTCCTTTTTTTGTGAATGAATGAGGTGTACCACTCGATCAAAGGCCTTTTGAGATAATTCTCCTTCCCTCAGTTTGATGGCTATACCCAGGAAGTCTCGATAGGCCAAAATTAATCTGTCGTGATTATTGTCATCTAGCGAATGTTGGGTTTGGAGAAAACGCCAAGCAGAATCCATCATTCTTTGGGCATGAACAGAGTGGCCTCCAAAATGGAAACCTCGAGCTGCCTCCATGAGGATTTGGAATAGCTGGAATATATTTCCGTTTTGGTTTTTTGAGTTTCCTCGCAGGAGTTTTTCGTATCTACTGTAAGTTTCTTGGACTGCACTCATTAATCCTCCACGAGCTTGATTGAAAGCTAACTCTGAAATGCCAGACCGATACCTCATCCAATTGTCTTCTATAAAAACAGCCGTGGTGATTTCGTTGGAAAGGTCGTCGAGATTTGAAGGAGAATCGGGTGTATGAACACATGATTGTCCCATATAAACCATGATTATCAAGAATGGAAGGAATGAAAATGGTCGGACCATTACTGAAATAAGAAATGTCTGAATCGGGAAAAATAAATAGCGAAGTTAGCTATATTTTTCTATTTCAGACATTTGTCCTACTGAAAATTCTGCAGGTTAAAATTTGGGAGCCCAGGTTCCGTTGGGCTGCATGATGAATCGTCTGGATGGGGTTTTTCGATGGCCTTTTCCCCTGCTAAGCCTCCCATGGCCGGAAGAGCTGTCCTTTTTTCTGCGCAATAACCTTGTAGGCGTCTCGCCGTTTTTTATTAATGTCTTTCATAAAATTGACTGTATCAGCGATTGCAGAAGGGGTAAAGAGCCCCAGATAGCCCTCAGGGCGGTCGTTGTGACGGACACGTCATGTAATGAACCCTGAAGTGGAGGGCTTTACCCCAGGGAGGAATTCAGGGATGACAATTTCAGAATAAGCTCATTTGGGTGGGGGGCTCTGCTGGGTTTTCTTCTTTGGAGGAGGCTTGGGGTGTGGGAAGGGTTGGTGGTGACGCGGTTTGCGGGAGGGTGGGAGTTTTGCTCATTTCTTCCAGAACCGTCTTCAGTTTTTGGAAATCTTCCTTGAGGGGAATTCGCAGATTGCCCTGGTGGAGTGCGGCTGCCGGGTGAAGCAGTGGGAACACGATGAAGTTGGGCATTCGGATGGCCTGTCCGCGTACTTTGGTGATACCGACTTTTCTTTCCAATAACGTTTGTGTGGCAAAGTTTCCTAAGGTGCAAACCAATTTAGGGCTGATGAGTTCGATTTGTTGAAGCAGGAACGGTTTGCATGTCTCGATTTCCTCTGGAAGAGGATCTCGATTGTTGGGTGGCCGGCATTTAATGACGTTGGCAATAAAAATATCCCCGCGACTTAGCCCGATAGATTGAAGTAACTCGTTGAGTAATTTCCCTGCCGCTCCGACAAAAGGCTCTCCCTGTCGGTCTTCATAAAAACCCGGGGCTTCTCCGACAAACATAATGTCAGCCTGAGGGTGCCCTGTCCCAAACACCACCTGAGTGCGTCCTGAAGACAATCCACATCGTTGGCAATTGTGAAGGGATGTTTTGAGTTCATGAAGATCCATTGAGGGGGGATCTTAGGTTTGACGGATTAGGATGTCAATGCGAAGAGGTCTGGACCCATTCAGTCACGGCCCTGGCGCAGGCATAGGCACTCAGGACGGAGCTTTCCAGGGAAGGTGGGAGTGGGGTGGCCGTCCAGGGGCCAGCAAGAAAGAGATTAGGAATGGGCGTGTTAGGCAGAGGGCGAAAGGTGCGGAAGCCTGCCAGGCAAGGAATATATCGATAGGCTGATTGCGCGATTGGTGGCTCACAAGACGGCGATTGCTCAGGGGAAATGTTAAATAATTTATAGATATGAGGCCTGGCGGTTTCTCTCAGCCATTGGTCGGTATGTCGTGAAGATGGCGAATGAGAAAGATTGACGCCCGTGATCAAAGTCTTTGCCCCATCAGTGTTTGGAACAGCCTGGCTGGTTACCCAATCGAATATACCGGAGTTGAGGATAAGGCGAGGAGAATGGAGTGTGTCGTGAAGAGTTAATTGGACAGTTGTTCCTGAGGCTTCCTGCAGGTGAGACAAATGGGAAAAACAAGAAAAACGAGCGGGGGCTCTTTCTGGCAGGAGTCGGAGAAGTTCCGGAGGGGCGAGAGGTGAGACGTAGATGTCGGCTTTGAGCCGGTCGCCCTTAGCCAGGGCAATGGCCTGGATCCGTTCGGTGTTGGCTTGGAGGAAAGTGATCTCGTTTGGGGGATAAAACGTGACTCCTTTTCCAAGTAGGACCCGTCTGAGCGTTTGTTGAAGATGGTTGTGCATGTCAGGCGAGGCTATCCATGTCTCTGGGCCCTTGGGCTTGTGAAGCCAAAATCGGGAGAGCACTTCCTGAAAATACCCAAGTGATGCCTGGGTCACATCACATCCTAACAATAAGCGACATAATGGGTTCCAGATGCGTTGCCGGGCAAGATCCGATTGTTGCGCCGAAATCAGCCAGGAATCGACCGTAAACGTGTCGGGGTGGTGGTCTGGTGAATGAGGTTTTTCCCATTTTTTTTCTAAAAAATTCATCAGATGCCAGCGATCAGACCGGGGGAGGCCACCAAAACCGGCAAGTCGGATCAGAGGATGAAGGGTTGAGATGCCTTGAGCTTTGGAAAGCCTCAGGGTTTTACCGCCGGAGGTTCCAAATTCCAGGTCAACCGGTTGAATGAACTGGGAGGCATGTTCGAACGTCAGTTCCCGGAAGAGGGCCCATGTTGCTTGGTAAAAATGGTGGAGAATGAGCGGGGCGGCCTCTGTACCAAGGTTGTAAGAGGGGGATGGATGTTCGGGTTCTCTTGATTCAGAAAGAAGACGAGGTGATGTCGCCGGAGAGGGAATGCTGTGGGTTTCAAGAATCGTGATCCGGAATCCATAGTGGATGAGCCGGTAGGCCGTGAGCAATCCGGGAAGATTTCCGCTTAGTATCAGAATGTGGCGTGTCACACTGATGGCGCAATGCGGTGGGAAAAAAGAGATCGCATCCAAATATTGGCGGCAATCTTCAGTCGTTGTATGGGGGCGACTCGAATCCGAGGGCCGAACACCTGATAATGCTGGTCTTCAATTTGTTTGAGGATGCGGCTGTAGATCCCACGCATGATTTCTGCAACCACCAGGGATTTTTGATCGGAAGGGGGAAGGGTTTGAAGAATTTCCTGAGCTTGTTGGTAATAGGTATGAGCCCTTTCGCATTCAAATTTCACAAGTTCAACCAGCGCTGGAGAGTCTTGTTGGTGCAAGAGAGCCTCTTCCGAATAACCAAACCGTTGCAAGTCATCAAGAGGAAGATAGATGCGGTTTTGTTCGGCATCCCCTTTGAGATCGCGAAGAATATTCGTTAATTGAAACGCCAATCCCAATTTGACCGCATAGTCCTCTGCCGCAGGGGATTGCGTTTGAAAAATCTTGAGACAAATCAGCCCAACTACCGACGCGACCCGGTAGCAATATTGATTTAGATCGGCAAACGTCGCAAACCGATTGATGGTCAGATCCATTTCCACGCCGGTAATTAGTTCTTGAAGGAGTGATTCGGGGATATCGAAGGTCTGCAGGTGGGCGGCGAGGCTTATTGTGACCGGTTGGGACGGGTGACCTTGATAGGCGGCCGTCACCTCTTGTCGCCATTTGCGGACTTCTTCCATGGGAAGACTGCCGGGTGACGGTTCATCCACTGCGCTATCGACTATTTTGCAAAAGGCATAAATAGTATACATGGCTTCCCGCTTGTGCTGTGGCAGGAACAAAAAAGAGTAGTAGAAGTTGCTGCCGCTTTCCTTTGTATATTTCGTGCAAAACGTTTGTGCTTCATCAGGAGTCATCGGTTTCATGGAGTATTCCCTAAGGGCGAAGGCCAGACAATAATCGTATATCGCGGGTACAGATGAATGACGGCGGATTTTAATTTCTTAATCAAGGAATGTTAAAAAAACCGCCTGGAGCATTCTAACCCCCTAACCGCGCTGGGCAGACATTTTTGAGCATTCCCACTTTTTTTGTATGGTTCTTGGTGACTCACATGCGGATCAAAAGGCCCAATATGGCAACTATGCAATAGCCGGGTGCACTGACAATCGAGTTAGTGCAGGGTAGCAAGGATTTCGAAGCTCTTCAATGGATGGAGAGTGACCAATGTCCTGAATGGACTGAAATGTTTTGCAGTTGGATCAAGAAACCATTTGGTGCTTTATTTGGTAATCGAATCCTTGATTCTTAAGAGGCGAACAACCTCCTAACGCAATTAATCATTGGTCATATCTGGAGTGTTCTTCTTATTTTTTTTGGGGTGGAATTGCCTGATTTTTTCTGGATGTGTTACTTGAGTTTTTCGCCGGAGATCCAGCCTGTTTTCCCCGTTTGGGTTCGAACCTGGTAGACCCATCCGGTTGGCTGAAAATATCCATCAAGAATCGTCAACGTTTCTCCTGATTTCACCATGGGGCCAGGCCTGGTATTGGCGGGATCACCCATTAGCAAGGTACCTCCAAGGGTATCTATGACCGAGACGACCTGATTTTCCCGAAAGGTTGGAGATGTGATGCTGGTTTGGGGTCCCTGGCCTTCATGGTTTCGGGTGACGTCTGCCGGATCGGTTTGGGGCGATTGGGGCATAAAGGTATTCGGTTTGAGGGACCAATATGCCACTCCCACGGCCAATAACAATAGCAAAATCCAGAGAAGCGGTTTCCTTGAGGGAGGCTTGGACTCGTTAAGATCATCCTCTTCCAATCCTTCGTCAAATTCCAAATCTTTGTCAGGTTCTTGGGCAAACAGCACGTTCCATCGAGAAGGTTGTTCTGTGGAGAACACCGCACCGATTGTCGAGGTCATCATGCCTATCTCCTTTTTTATCGTGAGGTCTGCAAGCGAGTGTCAGGGCCAGAGCGGCGTGGAATGACGTTGTCACACGAGCGGGTCTTGCACGAAGAAACACTCATTCATAAAGTTAATTACCATCACTTCTATTTCCTGTCAATTCTTTTCAGGGTTTTGGTGAGTGAACATCGTCTTTCTTCACGACAAATAGAGCGTACAGGAGGAAGCACTTGAGTTCATTCGAAGGATGACCATGATGTGAATCGCGAGTCGTACCCGGTAATGAGGATTGAAATAGGTATAGGTGTTATGGAAAATACACCTCGAGTAAAAGCTGTAGCTGGGGAGGCAGAATGAAATCGTACCGTGAAGAACTCTGGTTTCAAACCAAAGAACGCCGGGAATATCGTAATATTACGTCCCAGGTGGAACGTGTGGTACAAGAGAGTGGGATACAAGAGGGATTGGTGCTGGTGAATGCCATGCATATCACTGCGAGTGTCTATATCAATGATGATGAAGCTGGGTTGCTACATGATTATGAACAATTTCTTGAGCGTCTTGTTCCGCAGGAGGGGACCTATCGGCATAATCTCACCGGAGAGGACAATGGGGACGCTCATATCAAACGTCAAATCATGGGCCGGGAAGTTGTCGTGGCCATCACTAACGGACGCTTGGATTTTGGTCCATGGGAACAGATTTTTTACGCGGAATTTGATGGCAGGCGTCGAAAACGGGTGTTGGTGAAAGTCATTGGCGAGTAATAAGTTGGCAAAGGGGTTCCCGTCATGTGAAAATGTTTTTGGTATTTTGATGATCTGCCATTTCAATCATTCTTCACTTTCGTCGGGAATCGTATATACCCATGAATGCAATGTCTAGTTGGTATCGTCCTGATCCCCTAACCCGGGATTTGATTCATCTCATCAATGCCCGGCGGCACGAACATGGAGATCCCAGCCTGGCCATAGAAGTGCTACAGGCCTTATTGGATCAGGATCGTGAACATGAGGTGCTCACCGTTCTTGCGGCCTTAGATGAAAGTATGGCGGAGTGGTTATTCGATTTGTTGGCGGAAGCGGCCAGCTCGTGTCTGATGGAGGATGAGAACGAGGAGAGCGAAACGTATGGCATTCTTGCCTCATTTGAATTATCACTCCAAGCCAATCTTGAATTTCCATTGAAATTGAAAATTGATCCTGTGGAAACGGCGGACCTCTTGCGGAGGCATTTGCATATTCCGCCAGAGGCAGTGATCACCGTCGAACCAAGGCTTCTCACTGATTCCACATTGGAATTTTTAAGCCTGCAGAAGATTCACGACCATATTTCCAACCTGGCTGATGGTCAGCCCCGCCAGATGATTGCGGCGAGGCTTCATCCACCTGTGGAAGCTACGGCGTTTCTCTTTTTTGAAATTCTTGGCGTTCTTGACACGACTTTGCCGGAAGCCCTTTCTGAAAAGGACTGTCAGGCCATTATGGATCACATTGTAGAGCAATGTCCGGAAGTCGCTAAGGCGCCTCAACTCTTGGAGGCTCCTAATTACGCTGCCTATGCGTTATATGACGCACAAAACGCAGTTCGTCTGCATCGTTTGGCCGATGAAACGGCTGCGGTGTGGCATGACCTGGAAGGTCCGGTTCGAAGCCGAACCGTGGTACATTTGCATACCCAATGCGGAAATGGCGTGTATATGCCTGTGTGGACCGATCTGTTTGATCCGGATCTTCCTGAAGACCATGGACCGATCTGGACATCCCCGGATGTGTGGGTATTTACGGCAGATTTGCCGATCGAATGGCCGGGGGAATTGTTAACGAATCGCCTGCTGGCTGAGGGCTGCACGCGATTTGAAAATCACATTGTGGAAGCTACGGACAATTGATAATTGATAAATGGTTGTGAGGCGGTCATAGAGAGGGCTTGCTTGTTATAGTGTTACCGGCCGGCCGCCTGACGTAAATGATCGATCAACTTGGGAGGAACGCGTAACGACCCACGCCCAGTTCCGATCGAAATCTCAGGTTTGAACGTTCCATGAAAATCACTGCCTCCCGTCATAAGTAAATTGAATTTTCTGGCCAAATTGAGGTTGAAGGAAATTTGCCTGGCGGAAAACGTTCCATAAAAAACTTCAAGCCCTTGTAATCCCTGATCAACTAACGTCCGGCATGAGACCATTGTCTTATCGGCACCCAATCCCTCCCAATAGGGGTGAGCGAGGATTGGAATTCCACCAGCGTCAGTTATCCACATCATAATTTCAGCCGCATCCGGTACGACTCGCCGAACATAGGCTGCCCCTCTAATCCCCAAAAATCGTTCGAAGGCTTCTTTCACCCCCTTTACATAACCTTTTTCGATCAACATCTGTGCGATGTGTGGCCGGCCAATAGTCCCGCTTCCGGCGAGATGCTCGACTTCAGCGAGAGAAATCTCCACCTTGAGAGTGTGGAGGCGGTCAAGAATGTGGTGAAGGCGATCAA
>DOFS01000043.1 GCA_003523945.1 Nitrospiraceae bacterium
GCCAATGTCACAGGTGGAGCGGCCGGTCAATGCGCAGACCTCCTCCACGACCTGAAGACCGGTCTGCTTCTTGGTGCGTCGCCGCGCTTTCAAGCTCTGGCTCAAATTTTCGGAGTGTTAACCGGCTCACTTGTGGGCAGCGCGGTGTATCTGGTGCTCATCCCTGATCCTCAATCCATGTTGTTAACCGTTGAATGGCCGGCGCCTGCCGTGGCAACCTGGAAGGCTGTTGCGGAAGTCTTTCAACTCGGTACAGAGGCTATTCCTCCGGGAAGTCTGTTGGCCATGAGCATTGCGGGTGTACTAGGCGTGGGGATGGTGGTTCTGGATCAATCTGTCCCGCCATCCATGAGACGATGGATCCCCAGCGCCTCGACGATGGGACTGGCGTTTGTCATTCCTGCCTGGAACTCTTTGTCCCTCTTTCTTGGTGCCCTTCTTGGAGCCTTTTTAATGAGGTATGCGAAGACCTGGGCGGAACGATTTGTCATGGCGCTGGCCGCCGGGCTTGTTGCTGGTGAAAGCCTCGCAGGTGTCGCGAGTGTTCTTGTTAAAATATTATTTTGACCCGATCCAAATAGAGGCCCGCAGAGATTTTTGAAGGTCGTTGTGCCCTTGCTGTGGTCTTACAACTTCCAAGCCGGTTTCTCACTTTTTTCCACATCCACAGCTGGTTATGTCTGACCATCCCTCGCCGATATCTGCCCTTCTTCTATTCCTCAGGACAGGTTCTGTCCAGAATAAAATACACCGGGCAGAATCCGGTGAACCCGCTTTGCAGCAGTGTGACTCCAAGGATTCCCGGAAGTAATAACCATAAAGGATTCACGTAGTATCCGAGTGCGACGCCTGCCGAAATGAGCGCACCGGCGATTCCGTCATGGAGTTGGCGTTTTCGCTTCATCTTCACTCCTCCTGTTTGTTGAAACGTTCGTTCATGGTCTTCAGGGTTTCCTTCTTATCCAAGAGGATTTTTTCTGCATGGTTGGCGATTCGTCACCTTTTTAGTCTTTTTTACTCTTTATGTTTCTTGAAATGAGGACCGCATGGGAGGAGTCTAACTCCGGGTACTTTTTTTAAAAATACGTATTTAAGCCTACTTTTTCTCGTGAGTTTAAAGTTGATTAATTGCTAGGCAATTTATTGAAAATAAAAGATAATTTCATCATTTACCTCAGTAGATCTCCCGTCTTTTCCGACCGGTTCAAGGGGTGCTACTCTTTGGGGTGCTCGAAGACCTTCACTAAGCAGAATGGAGACCAAAACATGCCTTTCGGCTATTACCACCAGCTTAACGCCAAGGCGAAGCGGATCTATCGGGCGAGCGACAAGGTGTCGGATTTTCAATTGCCCAATGTCTCTGTCGTTCGACCGGTCCTGCGAAAAATATTTGAAGCTTTACAGGCCGAAAGTCATTTGCGTACGCAAAAATGGACTCAACGCCTTCTGAATAGGTTAACGAGCCAACTCCATATTCGGCCCATTCGATTTGAATTGTTGGATATCCGACCCTCCAATCCCCGGATGGAACTGTATGGGCTGTATTATCCCATGGAAGGACGGCGGATCCCGCGTATTCAAGTGTGGATGCGTACGGCCAAGCGGCATCAAGTTGTCGCTTTTCGCACATTTCTGCGCACCTTGTTACATGAACTGTGTCATCATTTGGATTACGATTGTTTAGGCCTGAAAGACTCCTTTCATACCAAGGGCTTTTATGGTCGTGAAGCCAGTTTAGCGTCTCAAGTCTTATCGTTGGTCGATACTGCTTCTTGGGGAACAGGCCACTCGTCCAAGATGGGAAAAAGGAAACGAAAGATCTGAGGATGCCTGGTCCTTCTTCAGCCGGTCCCAATTCCTTGTCTTAACCCCATCTGGTGCGTGACACGGTCTTCACCCGGTCTTTCCTGCCACCGTTCGGTTGACCCCGTCTCTGACTGTCTATCTCTTTTACTGTTTCCGAGGGTAGAATGCGGTAATCGTGCCGATTGCAAGGGGTGTTGCACGTCCCTGTGAATTATAACGAATAAATCTTTTTCAGAAATGAGGAGTAGAGACGAAGCTATGTTGCAGGATATTCAACCCATCCAACCCTTGTCCCATCTGACCGGATCTAGCGAGAAGCTTCATACCCGTTTGTGCCGAATGGTGGGACAGGCCGTTGCCGATTTCAACATGATTGAAGGAGGCGATAAGGTCATGGTGTGCCTTTCCGGGGGGAAGGATAGTTATGCGATGTTGGATGTGTTGATGTCCATGCAGTCTCGTGCTCCGGTGTCCTATGAACTGATTGCGGTGAATTTAGATCAGAAACAACCGGGATTTCCTGAACATGTGCTGCCGGACTACCTGACGAGGCTTGGTGTGCCGTTTCATATTGAAGAACGCGATACCTATTCGGTGGTGAAACGGCTGATTCCCGAAGGTGAGACGACCTGCTCACTCTGTTCACGGTTGCGTCGTGGCATACTGTACGGGTTGGCGGAACGGTTGGGCGCGACCAAAATTGCACTTGGCCATCATCGCAACGATATGATGGAGACCTTGTTGCTGAACATGTTATTCAACGGAACCCTCAAAAGCATGCCGCCGAAACTGAGATCTGATGACGGACAGCATGTGGTGATCCGCCCATTGGCATATGTGAAGGAAGCCGAACTGGCCCGCTATGCGGAAATGAGAAACTTTCCCATCATTCCCTGCGACCTGTGCGGTTCACAGGAAAATTTGAAACGCAAAGAAGTGAAGGCCCTGCT
>DOFS01000127.1 GCA_003523945.1 Nitrospiraceae bacterium
CATCAAACCACCAGTCCGGGTGTTGAAGGTATAACATCTTATGCCCCTCTAGGGTGATTCTCCCTTCACTGTCCCACAAATTAGCATGCCGAGCACAAAAATCACTGGTGTTGTTTTGAGCCAATCCCAACGACACGAACACGCTGCTGAGCAAAAAGGTCAGGGCCAGAATTTTTTTATATATGTTCATATTTTAATTCCTTATGTAAAAGTAATTCACTGTGGTGCTCACTTCTTCCCTCGTTTTCAGAATAGGGTGTGATGGCTGGAAAGGTAGAGGTGGAAATTACACTATGAGTTCGTTTTAAGAATACTGTTTCGGTGAAACTGCTTCTCCCTGCCGCGATGACACTAAGTGGTCTCATGACTGATGGCATTCCTCCCTTCTTCGAGTATTGACCTCCTGCTAACGGGAAAATGAATTTCCCGAACCTCTTAATGAAAATGAAATCTATGAATTGATTAAACTGTAACGAAGTGAATCGGGATATAGAAGGGATAATTTTCTTAGAGTAAGCTGAATTATGTCTAAGTGGAGGGGTTGTGAAAAAAGGCCGGTCTTATGGGAAAATTTCTACTGGCTCTGGATGAAAGCCGTGGAGAATGCGGATGCGGAATACATCTCATGCAACCTTAGTCGAGAGACGAGCCGATGGAGACAAGAGGAAAATAAACCCGGATTTTCTACAGGCTATTCCGCTATGAAGGTTTTTGCCATTTTGGATTCAAAAGAGCCGGGGTGGTTTTGGGAATTTAAGGAGGTCATGTGAAACAGAAGGTAGGTATTGCTGTATGAAGGACAGGCATTTTCCATTTCGGCATCATAGGCGTCAAAATGAAGAAAAGCGTTTCAACGTGTTTTGATCAGTGTGATGAAATATCTCCTGGTGCCCTGCAATCTGTAATTGGGTATCTTCTGTATAACTGAACTTCCCGGGTTCATGGATGGTCACCGTTAATTCATAGCGGACGGTTTTCATCACTTCATCCAAAAAGGGATTGGAAAGAATGCCGTAGATTACGGATCCAACCTCAGCGGCCATGTGAAATTCTTTCGCGTCAGTTTCAGCTGTGCCTCCGGCATTCACCGCCACGCCTCGGGGGACCATAAAGCACCGCATCACCTGTTTCCTATCGGCATCCCACAACCAATAGCCAACTTCTTCGTGAAACGGCTGTTCCTGAATGAGTGGCCAGGCTACTGTGGAATACCGAAGTCCATAGAGAACTTGTTGTCCGTTGACCACAGGGCCCAGGGGTGTGAACGTGATGCGTTCCCGGAAATGTGTTTCCCGTGCATGCTGACTGGAATGCGAGATGTCGATTACCTGATCACCCTCCCAGATTCCGGCCAGGGAAGCTAGGGGGCCTAAGTGGGCGACGATTTTGTCGTGATCTGAATGAGATGCCGAGGACTCAGTCATGGGGGGAAGGATCCTTTCAGGAAAATGTGAGCAGCGAGAGTCATGGGAATTGTTTGGACTCTGTGGCAAAGGACTCTATCAAATCATACACATGGTTCATATGGTTAACTTAGGATGACCATATTCGAATTGACTGCATCCAACGGATACCGTGAATGGCCAGGCCTGCCAATTTGGGGACGCTGAGTTGCAGGGGTTTTTTCTTCAAACATCGTAGGACATGGGCCGCGGCTTGATCGGCGGTCATCATCAGTGGCTTCCAAGACGCCTTGGGAAGCTTCGTATCCACAAAACCAAAACGGATATTCGTCACGAACACTCCATGCGATCGGAGCTTCAATCCCATTGAGACTAAATAATTGCTGACCCCGGCCTTCGAGGCCGTATAGGCAGGGGAGTCAGCGTTATAAAAATCATCGGCGAGACTTGATAGGCCGATGAAGTGCCCCTGTCCTCGTTCAAGCCAGTCTGGGGCAAGGGTGGCCAGGGTTCGCACCATCGATGTGAAATTTACGTCAATGACACGGCCTTCTTGTGAGAGGTCAGGAAGTGTCAACCGCGAGCCAATGGCCGCGCAAAATATGCAAGCGTCAAAAGGCCCTTCTTCGACAAGAAGTGTTTCCAATAATTCTGGATACCGGGGAGCGGCGATGTCTTGCACGACATGTCGAGGCCCATCCGGACCTAGTGGACTTGGACTCCGGGAAAGGCCCACGACTCGATCTCCTTGTGCCAACAGCGCCCGGGTCACGGCCGCGCCAATGCCATCAGAATTGCCTATGAGTAAATAGGTGCGTTGCATGGGCAGTTGAAACCAGAGTCACAAAATCTTCTCAATCCTGACATGAAAGACATGGTATGTGAAGAGATAAATCAATACGAATCAACGTCTGTCTCCAGGGAAGCTTAAGTTATTTGAGGGGTGCTGTCTTGCACTGATGAGAATTGGTAGTTAACCCTATTAGTTCCACCTCAAATTAACCGATAAAGAGTGTGAGCTATGTCAGCGGATGCATCTACTCAAAACTCGGCCAGATGGTATGCCCTGGCTTTATTCATTTTGACCGGGCTCTTTATGTTTAGAGTCCTGGCCCAATTGATTCAAGTCTGGCGTCCTGTGGCCTTTCTACCATCATTTGAGGTCTGGCAGAGCGGAGCTTTGCCCTATCCGATTTTACTGATGTCCCAAGTGGTGATTCTGTGGGTGTGTCTGCGGGTGGTGTGGCAGATGTTTCTGGGGGTGGTGGTGGCCGCGCCGAAAAATGGCCGACTTCTTCTCTCTCTGGGAGGACTTTATCTATTGGGGATGGGCATTCGTTTGATGATTGGTTTGACGGCCTCTCCTGAGCATGCTTGGTTTGGTGCGTTGCTTCCCACCATATTTCATTTTGTGCTTGCCACATTTATGCTGGTCTATGGCTTGTATCACGTCTCTGGTGCTTCCCCATCGAAACGTATTCCGCTTGAGGCGAATGTGTAAGGCTGCCGGTTGGTTACGGAGCATACCCGGTTATTCTAAACATGGGTTCCCAAGATGGCGGAGGCCGTCAATCGTGGGCCGTGGCAGAGAACGTCCGGGGGGATGGAGATCCCGGGCATTGTCCGCGCCCCAATCGGTGAGGCGAGCATCCCCACTCAAGCAGCGCTCATTGTGCCCTATCAATCCCGCGATCTTCTTCTCGCTCAAGAAGGGGCGTTCCGCACCTACCTGCTTGAAGACGATATGACAGCCGCATCTCTCATGTTCGGCAAAACGGACAGCGGCAGCCCATTCCTGTCTTGACCCGAAGGCTTGGGCCTGATGTTCGTCAATATATCGTGAAAATGGTTTGTTATCCTGCCTGATTATCCTCAGCACGCTTCTGTACATTTTCTCGAGGGTTGGCTAGGATGGGTGGGAAAATCAGTCGATTCTGCCCATACGAACATGAAGAAGAATATTACGATGTTTGTCTCGTATGCACGGGCCAATCGCGATCTCGCTGCCCGGTTTCTGGAAAAGTTCCAAGAACAAGCCGCTCCCTCAAAACAGTTTCATTACACCTTCTGGCGGGATAACGACATTCTGGTTGGCGAAAAATGGCATGAAGAAATTCAACACGCCTTGGGCGAGTGCGACGCGGGATTGGTCCTGGTCAGCCCAGCGTTTCTCGGGTCGCAATACATCCAGGATCACGAGCTTCCGAAATTTGTGAAGGGTGGAGACAAACCGGTCATCCCGGTCCTGTTGCAACCCATCGATCTGGAACGCCACGATCTGAAAGGCTTGCAACAGGCCCAAATCTTCCGGCTGGATCGCCCGCGTTTCGCCTCGTCAAAAGCCTATGGCGAATGTTCGGGGTCCCATCGCGATCAATTTGCCTTGGAATTGTTTCGGCAGGTCGAAGCCCGTTTGGATAAAGTTATGGCCCGATAATCCCTGCGAGGACGGGATATTCAGGACCTGTTCCTACGAATGATATTTCTATTTTTGGATGAAGAGCAAAGCGAGATTCTATGACTGAACCCACGATCACCTGCCCACAGTGCAAAATGGAAATCAAACTGACTGAGTCGCTCGCGGCGCCTCTTCTCGAAGCCACGAAGCGGGACTTTGAGCAGCGACTTGCTCAAAAAGATGCCGATGGTGCCAAGCGGGATGCGGCCCTGCGTGAGCGGGAAGCCGCGCTGGCCAAATCTCAAGCAACGTTCGAAGAACACGTTGCCGATAAACTGAAACTTGAACGCAGCAAAATCGTGGCCGAAGAAGCCAGGAAAGCCAGGCTGGCTCTTTCAAATGATCTCGAACAGAAATCTAAAGAAATACTTGAGATTCAAGGCATACTTAAACAAAAGGATGAAAAGCTTGCGGAAGCACAAAAAGTTCAAGCTGATCTGCTCCGTAAGCAACGGGAACTTGATGACGCCAAACGCGAATTGGATCTCACCGTAGAAAAGCGCGTGCAGGAAGGACTCACCGCCACCCGGGATCAGGCGAAAAAGGAAGCCGAAGAAGGGCTTAAGTTTAAAGTCATGGAGAAAGAACAGACCATAGCCTCCATGCAAAAACAAATTGAAGAACTCAAGCGTCGAGCCGAGCAGGGTTCTCAGCAACTTCAAGGAGAAGTGCAGGAGCTCGAACTCGAAGCGCTCCTCACCTCAAAATTCCCGCTGGATCAGATTCAACCCGTGGCCAAAGGCGAGCATGGCGGAGATGTGCTGCATCGGGTCGCCAGCTCATTCGGCCAACTTTGCGGAACGATTTTGTGGGAATCGAAGCGCACTAAAAACTGGAGTGATGGCTGGCTCATCAAGTTACGCGAGGATCAGCGGCAGGCCAAGGCTGAAATCGCGATCATGGTGAGCCAGGCCTTACCCAAAGATGTGGAGACTTTCGAATTCATCGACGGCGTCTGGGTCACCCATCCCAAGGTCGCCCTTCCCGTTGCCATTGCGATGCGTAACACGCTCATGGAGGTAGCCTGCGCGCGCCAGGCTTCGGAAGGACAACAGACGAAAATGGAAATGGTCTATCAGTATTTGATGGGTCCGCGTTTCCGTCAACGGGTTCAAGCGATCGTCGAGGGATTCTCGTCGATGCAGGAGGATCTGGATAAAGAGCGGAAAGTCATCATGAAGCAATGGGCCAAGCGTGAAGAACAAATTGACCGGGTCATGCAGGCCACCGTAGGGATGTACGGCGACCTCCAGGGCATCGCCGGAAAAACCTTGCAGGAAATTGAAGGGCTGGAATTCAATGCCTTAGATTCGCCAAAGGAGGAGGTCCAGGAGAAATTGTTATAAACCTTCCACGCTCTCGCCAACCAAAGAACATACCGGGCTAACACGATCAGGCCGGTATCGTCTTCTACGTCAGAGCCTGACGCTTTGATACCACAAATTTCCTGCTTCATCGTGGTATCCACTAACATTTCGCACCTTTGCATCGAGATATAGTTCCAGGCCTTTTGTAGTTTTTGGTTGTGGCTTTAAGGGACCAGACTGTCCAATTGCCGGTTGGCCCAAGGGGCTTAAATCTGTTCCCCCTAAAACAATTGAAAGATTCTCAGGTGGCCTGAAGAAGTTTCGGCTTGGATTCTTACCGATTGTGGCCTGGCCACCCACACAACAAAGGTTTGTGGAAATTTGGGCATTTGGCTAGCCTAAGAAGTGTCGCAAATTGCGCCATTAAAATGATGGAAAGACGAAAAACATGGAAAATATATCATTTTATACTGGCACGTAATTTGGATTCCTATCCAGGGAAAGGTAGGTGTCTGTTCCGATTCCCAATAAGAAATACGGAATGACTTCAGGTAATCAAGCGCCAGGCTCATATCACCAACAAAGGAGAATGTCCCAATGCAACTCTTAAGGCAAAAGTTTCAATCGGGAGCCTGGGTCATTGTCGCCACGGTTTCCTTCGCCTGTGCTTCGGCTTGGGCGGGAGGTGCCGGGGATCTCCAGCCCCGCGTCCCCTCCGATCGTATGGAGCAGGCTCTGACTTTTACTAATCCCTTCACCCCCACGGAGGAATTCATTGCGAATGGGAAAAAACTCTATGAAGGCAAGGGCTGGTGCGCCTTTTGCCACGGCTGGGAGGGGACAGGGGCCCCGACCGCCGGTCGATCCTTTCCTCCTGATGTCCAAATGCCAACCAATTTTGCGGATGCGGCCTGGCAGGCAGCCAGAAGTGATGGGGAACTGTTCTGGGTTCTGATTCATGGGAGTCATGGTACCGATATGGTCGCCTATATGCCCCAGTATATAACGGACAAGGAAGCCTGGCAGATCATCGCCTATCTCCGAACATTCGGAGGGACATAATGGCGCATCTATATAAGAACACGCACAGTCGCGTGAAAGGATTTCATTTCTTATTCATATCTATTCTTATAGAGGAGGGACATCATGCGGGGACAACAATTCAGAACAAGTCAGATGGTCGGGTTTGCGGCTCTTATATTGGCGGTAGTTGGGGGATGTAGCCATTACGGAAAACACGAAATATCGAAAACAGCCAATGCGACCATTCAAGGCTGTACGGACCCCGCCATTACGGGAACGGCCACCCTCAAAGAATTTGAATCGGAGGAAGGCATCAAAAAACTCTATGTCCAGATGGAGGTCAAGGGATTAACGGATGGGAAGCATGCGGTCCATATTCATGAGGTCGCAAGCTGCCAGCCGTGTGGGTCTGCGAAGGGCCATCATGATCCCGGGCCCTTTGGCAAGTCCACACCTGACGCGCCGGATTTCAACCATCCCTTCCATATGGGGGATTTAGTCAATATGACGGTCGTCAATGGTGTGGGAACACTCCATGCGGTGACCACCAGGGTTGCCCTATCGGATGGGCGGTTAAGCGTGTTTGATGAAGATGGCAGTTCATTCATCATCCACACCAATGAAGATCTCTATTGCGACCAGGATAGCGAACTCAATCCGGGATGTGCCGGGGGGGCCCGGGATGCCTGTGGAATTATTGAACCGGTATCCTCGATGTAGGCGGAACGTCTTCGGCGTGACTCCGAGGTCAAGGAAAAAAGAAGTGGTCATATCCCATAATGTGATTGCAAGCATTTCACGAAGGGAAGACACAAGGAGGAATGATGAGACAGATAGTTCAGTGGACAAGCGGACTCATCTTGGCGCTGGGGGTGAGTGGATCGCCCCTGTTGGCACAACAACATGGGCATCAACAGATGATGATGCCCCGTGTCCCTGCAGACCAGCTGGCTGAAGCCAGAGCCCTGCAGAGCCCGTTGCCGTCCTCACCGGACATTATCGAAAAAGGCAAGGCAATCTATGAGGGCAAGGGCACGTGCGTTAATTGTCATGGGGTGAGTGGACGCGGCGATGGCCCAGGTGCGGCGACTCTCAACCCCCCGCCTCGTGTATTCCGGTCACATGGGTTTTGGAGACATCGGTCTGAAGGGGAAATTTTTTGGGTGAT
>DOFS01000331.1 GCA_003523945.1 Nitrospiraceae bacterium
TTTGGCGAGAAATACACCAATCCTTGATCTGCCGCATCCAGCCCAGATAGTTATTTTTCCATCCCTCGGGAATAATGCGAATGTCCCCCGCTTCAACCGCTTGGATAGCCGGTGTCGCCAGGGGTTGTATTTTGACGAACCATTGTGGGGAAAGGTAGGGCTCAACAACGGTTTTGCATCGGTAACATTTGCCAATGGCCATGGCGTGATCTTCGACCTTGAAGAGAAATTCCTGCTTTTCCAGGGCTTCTATCACAATCGCGCGGGCTTGCTGGACGGTCTTGAGATTGAGTTCGGTTTGAAGTTCGGGAACTGTTTGAGCCTCCTGAAGTCCTATTGGGCTCATACGAGCTTGGAAGTCGAGTATAGCCAGGCGTGGGAGTCCATGACGTTCGCCCGCTTCAAAATCATTAAAGTCATGCGCAGGGGTGATTTTTACGGCTCCGGTTCCAAATTCCCGTTCAACTAATATCGGGTCAGCCACAACAGGAATGGTCCGTGTCGTCAAAGGGACACGGACTTCTTGGCCAATGTATTTCTGGTAGCGAGGATCCTCAGGGTGGACGGCCACGGCGGTATCTCCCAGAAGGGTCTCTGGTCTGGTGGTGGCAACCATGAGAAACTTTGTGGGATCGTCAGCCAGGAAATACTGAATGTGGTAAAGCTTTCCTTTGATGGGTTCATGCTCGACTTCAATGTCGGACAGTGCTGTCAGGCATCGAGGGCACCAATTAATTAAACGTTCACCACGATAAATAAGGCCTTCCTCGTACAAGCGAACGAACACTTCTCGAACCGCCAGGGAAAGGCCTTCGTCCATGGTAAATCGAAGGCGAGTCCAATCACAGGAGGCTCCCAACTGTTTTAGTTGCTCGATAATGATATCTCCGGATTGATATCTCCACTTCCAGACCCGGTCGATGAAGGCAGGGCGACCGAGATGTTCCCGTGACTCACCTTCCTGCGCGAGTTGCCGTTCGACTACATTTTGGGTGGCAATACCCGCATGGTCTGTCCCGGGGATCCATAAGGTCTTCAATCCCTGCATGCGTCGCCAACGAACGATAATGTCCTGGATCGACGTGTTGAGCGCGTGCCCTATGTGGAGGGATCCCGTCACGTTGGGTGGAGGAATGACCAGGCAAAAGGAGGGTCCAGGGTTGGTTGGGACAGGCTGGAAGAGTTGGTGCTCAATCCAGAATGACCCCCACCGGTGCTCGACTTCACCAGGATTGTACGTTTTTTCTAATTGTGAGGATGACATAATTACAGTGATAAGAAATTTAGGAATAGGCGAAAAAAATCCGATGTTATCACGGGCCCTACGGACCTGCAAATACACCTCTTGTTCCCCTCATGATGCCTATGGTAGAAATGGGGTCACTAGGGTTTTAATAATTTTAATTAACTCAGGAGATTCCCATGCCACGTGGTCGGCAAAAAGATCGTGATTTGCGAAGAAAGCATCGAAAAAATCAACAACGGGTAAAAGGTTTGGAAGTCGCCCGGCGGGAAAAAGGCAAAAAGAAATAAAAGGCTACTTTCCTGAGTTTGTCGTTGTAGAGGTCAAATTTAAAAAAAGAGGATCGCTTCACTTCCTAAATTTCCTTCCTGGCTTTTGTTCTGATTGAACAATTCCTTATAACTTTTGAGGCGAGGCTAGGTCCACCGACCTTATGGCCTTGACCCTCTAGTTACCCCACTTCCTTCTATGAGTTCCTCTCCCATAAAAGTCATTTTTTTTGATGCTGTAGGGACCTTATTTGATGTGAAGGGATCAGTAGGGGAGGTGTATTTAACCTATGCCAAAAAATACGGGGTTCCAGACACTGAACGGACCAAACAGGCATTAAATGCAGCCTTCAAGCAAACGATAAAAGACATGCCTCTTCCGGTTTTCTCAGTGGAGCGGCCCGAAAAACTCAAACAATGCGAGCGGTTGTGGTGGTTTGATGTGGTACATGCTGTTTTTTATCGGGTAGGTATGTTCGAGAGGTTTGATGATTTTTTCGAGGAGGTATTTGAGGCGTTTGGGCAGGCGACCCATTGGAAGCTGTTCCCCGAAACATTTGAAGTCTTAAGTCACCTAAAGCGGCAAGGATTTGAACTCGGAATTATTTCCAATTTTGACAGCCGTTTTTTCCAGGTTTCCCGGGCGCTTGGGCTCAATGAGTTCTTTGATTCTGTGACTATTTCCAGTTTGGTCGGAGCTGCCAAGCCTGCCCAAAAGATTTTTTCTTATGCACTCGATGAACACATGTCGGTCCCCCAGGAAGCGCTTCATGTCGGAGATCACCCTATTGAAGATTTTAAGGGGGCTCAACAGGCGGGTCTTCACGCTATCTTGATTGATCGTACTTCGGATAGCCACCCTCATCACCAGACACTTTCAAGCTTGGCGCAGCTGTCCTCATACGATCTCTTGTTCCCATAAAAACATCGGTTGCACTCAACTTTCCTTCTTCACTAATCTGAAAACCAGGCCTGAGGTTCTGTGGTTTTTTCAATTAGGCGAGAAGAAGAAAGGCACTCCTAAGAGGGGAATGCCTCATATTCGTAAAGACCCAGCCTCGCAAGGGCGTCCTCATGAGAGGAGAGCACCTAGGAATTTGCAGGCAAAAAAATGGCGAAACTTGACCATTAAGGCTATTCCGGTTACCGTTTATGCCAATAAAGACCCTCTTTAGGCTGGTGCGGCCTTTTTTGGTCATGGGCACTTCTTTCCATGTGCCGATCCTTATGTTAAGCCAACGCGGGTATTAACACGAAACTCGTGGAATTTTTTGCCATCAGTGGATTGTTGAACGGATTAGCCGCTATCGGGTTGGCGTCCTTCGTCTACTTTCGCGCTCCCAAGGATCCCAGGCATTGGACGTTTGGCCTATTTGGCATATCTACTGCTTTATGGAGTTTCGGATATTTTGCCTGGCTAGTCTCCGATTCTCAGTTTTTTGCTCTCCTCAATCTCCGTATATTGATGGCAGGAGCCATCTTTATTCCCATTACATTTTTACATCATGTTCTGTATTTACTTAAGAAGGAGCATACTTATAGCGCGATAATTAAATTGAATTACGCTGTGGGTGTGATTTTTCTTCTTGCCGATTTTACCCCTCTCTTTATTCAAGGTGTCCGCCAAATTTCTGTGTTCCCTTTCTGGGGTGTACCAGGTTTGGCCTTTCATTTTTGTTTAATTTGGTGGGTTGGTCTTGTAATTTTTGCTCATAGCCTTCTTGTGCAAGCCTATGCAAAAGAAAAGGGATTGCGTCGGAGGCAATTTCTGTATTTGCTCGTTGGCTCTGGAATTGGATACATAGGAGGGGCGACGAACTATCCCCTGTGGTATGGGATTGAAATATTACCTTATGGGACCATCGGTTTTACGGTATATATTTCAATCGTCGCTTATACTTTGTTGCGATTTCATTGGTTGGAATTTTCAGTCTATGTTGAAAAGGGATTGTCCTATTTTGCTATTTTGTTGTTTGTGTCTCAGCCCGTTTACCCGATGCTGTTATTTGCGCAGAAATCTCTCCTGGGTGCCATTAATGTCAGGTTTTCTGTTGTACAACTTGTGCTTCACCTCTTGACGGTCGTAGGTGTCTATCAGATGAAAGTGGGAACGAAGGGCGCTGTCGCGAGAACGATACTCAAAGGCCGGGAATTACGGACGCAAGCCCTCTCCAGGTTTTCATCGAAAGTCGCTAATATTCATAATATTCAAGATTTGGGACAGGCCATTCTAGAAACTGTCGGTAAAAGTGCTGGAGCCTCTAAAGCGGCTATCTTTGTTTTACAAGTTGAAGGAAATCGGTATCGGGCCGTTTCAAGTTTCGGATTTGCTCATGATCATCCTGTTATTCAGAATGGGTGGGCTATCTCGGACAATCTGCCACAATTGTTACTGTTCACACAGTCAAGGGTCTCCATTGAGGAGTTAAAGGGAGTAGACTCGAATGAAGACGAAAAACGTATTGCCTTTATATTGGGAGAAGCCGGGTTAGAGGTGTTTTATCCTATTTTTGGGAACAACCAATTGCTGGGGTTCTTGGCCCTTGGCCAGATTTCTGGCGAAGCCATTCGGATGATGGGCGGAAAAACATTTTGGAATACAATTATTCAGGAATCCGCCTTAGCATTAGAAAATGCTATTTTGCGAGAAGAAATTCACCGATCTCAAAATTTGCTTTGCCAAGTGGATCGGTTACGGTCCCTTGAAGCCATGGCCAATGGATTGACTCAGGAACTTCATAGTCCCTTGGTCTCGATTAAAGCCTTTGTTCAGGTGGCTGAATTACGGCGGCATGACGGGGAGTTTATGGATAGACTCCATCGTATTGTTGGAGAAGATCTCGCGAAGATAGAAGCCTTAACAAAAGAGATGAGAGAATATGTCAAGCCGTTATCGGGATCATTGAATGCAAAAATTCATGTCCACGATATTATTGATTCTTGTCTGCTGTTTGTGGCTAGCAATCCTTCTTACCATAAAATTATGATTGAGAAGATGTTTAGTTACGAGGTTCCGATGGTGTCTGTGGATCGACAAGGGCTCATGCAAGTAATTTTTAATGGACTGTTATTTCTTTTTAAAGACCCTTCACGATTGTCTGGAACTTTGCGAATTCAAACACAGGCTGAACGAGAGGGTATGGGACAAAACTGGCTTCAAGTTGCGGTGTGGTGGAAAGCTCAAGAAACGTCGTTGAATTCTGAACTGATTTCAATAGAAAAGTGGGGTTTTGATGGTTCTTTTTTTGATGAGCATGATACTTCCGTCGCGCAAGGGTTAATACTTGCTAGCCAAATTATGCAGCGCCATTCTGGACGTTTTCAGCTTTTGACGAATGGTCGTGATATCCTTGGATTTCAAATCCAACTGCCTCTCAGCTTACCCTACAATAATGAGTATTCCTTGACTCCCATTCGAATTCCCTCAATTCCTCTAAAGCAAGAGAAGGTGACCCCAGAGGCCGGGCATCTTTTTTCATAAAAAATTGGGAGAAGGTTGGTTAATTGAGTGTTGACTGCTCATGGGTCAGTTCGCTGGTTGAATTGCGTCCTTAATTATGAATTACTTCTCCGAAAATGAGAGTTCTGTTTTGGACCATGTCCCTTTGGTTGTCTACCGGTGTGTTCAACAAGGGATTGATCGTAGGTTTAATTTTGTCACTCCGTACGTATATTCCTTGCTAAGCCTTACTCCGGAACAACTCCTCAAGGATTCCAAGGCATTTTTTTGTCGGATTCATCCAGAGGATCGGAACCGGTTTTTAAGCGGATGGGAGAATCCTACCCATTTTCCCGCGACCGTTCGATTAGAGTATCGAATGCTTGGTGAGAAGAATCGTGTGGTTTGGGTTCAAGAAAATAGTGTCATTTCTCAGGTGAACAACGACACTGAAATGGTCTGCCACGGCGTGTTAACCGAGACCCCTAATCAGCAACAGATGAAAGAAGAGCTGCAGAGGTGGGATCGAGAGCTTCAATCCTTGACCGACAATCTTCCCGATATTATTGGACGATTTGACCGAAAAAATCGCATCCTGTATTTAAATCGGTGGTGGGATAGTCTTGAACCATTGCCCCCTGAAAAGTATCTGGGTAAGGAGCTTGTAGAATTGGGAGTCTCTCCAAAAGTCGTGGGTCTTTTTGAGGAGAAAATCCAATCGGTTCGGGAAAAAGGCATATCGGCGTCCTTGGAAATTTCTCACCCTACAGGGCAAGGACTGAAAAACTTTGAAATACGATTTTGCCCTGAGCCAACCATTAGTGGGCATATTTTAACCGTATTGGTGATCTGTCGAGATGTGACAGACGTACGGACGGCGGAGTTGGCTTTCAAGGACAGTGATGAAAAATTCCGCCAGTTAGCTGAAACTGTAGATAGTGTGTTTTGGATCTGGGATGTAGGCTTACGGCAAATGGTCTATGTGAGTCCCGCATACAAGCGGCTGTGGGGAGGGGATCCCCAAAAACTTATGAATAATCCCCTTGATTGGCTCACGACCGTTTTTCAAGAAGATCAGGCCAAAGTGGAAAATCTGTTCTTGAAACGAATCGATACGAAAAATCTGGATATTGAATATCGAATCGTCACTCATCACCATGAGGTACGATGGGTCCATAACCGAACCTTTCCGGTGAAAGATTCGTTGGGAAATATTCACCGAGTCATTGGGATTGCTCAGGATGTGACGGAAAGAAAGAAATGGGAGGAGGGAAGGTTGAGGGGGGCGAAGCTCGAGTCACTTGGGCTCCTAGCTGGAGGACTTGCCCATGATTTTAATAATCTGCTCACAGCTATTTTAGGGCAGCTGTCATTAGCGAAATTTACCTTGGACCCATCAAATCCCTTGTTTAACCGGATTTCAGAGGCTGAGCATGCATCTTTACGAGCACAGGATATTGCCCGGCAACTTCTGACATTTTCTAAGGGTGGGTCTCCGGTAAAAAAGACTGTCTCCTTGCCAGAGATATTAGAAGAGAATGTTCGGTTGGTCCTCGCGGGCTCAAATGTCCGTCCTATCTTCCAGATTTCTGATGATCTGTGGCAGGTCAATATCGATGCAGGACAAATTTGCCAAGTAATTCACAATCTGGTGATTAATGCGCGTCATGCAATGAAAGAGGGTGGGGACTGTACTATTCAAGCTTACAATGTCACTGGTAATGTGATGGAATTGGCGGGGTTGGACCAAATGACTTCGCCTGTTCACGAATGGGTCAAAATCAATTTCATCGACAACGGGATTGGAATTTCCAAGGATAATTTAGAAAAAATTTTTGATCCTTATTTTACGACCAAGTCCACAGGGTCTGGGCTTGGGCTGGCAACATCCTACTCCATTGTGAGGAATCATGGAGGTGTGTTAGCTGTGAAGTCAGTGCTCGGGAAGGGCAGCACTTTTTCCCTGTTTCTTCCCGCTGTTCCTATTCTAGAAATGGTTTCAAAAACACCGGAGCGGCGTGTGAAGGTTGGACAAGGCCGGATTCTGATCATGGATGATGAAATTCAAATTCGAAAAGTTCTTGGTGAGATGGTGGAAACCTGTGGGTATAGCTATCAAACAGCCAAAGATGGAGAAGAAGCATTGAGGAATTTTTGCAAGGCCAAGGAACTTGGAGATCCCTTTTCAGCGGTCATCCTTGATTTAACCATACCTGGGGGACTTGGAGGAAAGGATGTGATCAGTCGGCTATTAACGATAGACTCTCAAGTCAAAGCTATTGTAGTGAGTGGCTATTCGAATGATCCTGTGCTTGCCAATTATCAAGATTATGGGTTCAAGGGGCGAGTGGCGAAGCCCTTCAACCTTGTGGACCTCAGTGTGGTGCTTCATTCCGTTTTAGAGCCTACACCATCGTAAGCCTTCGTCTCGATAAAACGACGAGGCGTTTGCGCAATTTTCCACCAAAAAGGGGGAACCCTCCTTGTGAAGGATTCCCTCTTTTTCTTTGATTGCCTCACTTGGCAAGCTTCTACCGCTCCGGTTTTTGAAGAATAGAAGGGTTTGGTTGCTTGTTAATTTTTTGTGATAACCAAAAACAAATTAACCTCTTCCGGTTCTTGTTCAATGTGGATTTGATTTTCTGTAAAGCCGCATTCCTGCGCAAGCCTGCGAAGGTGTAGGTTGCTCCGATGAAATAAATCCCATTTAAAAAGTTCCATATACCCCCGACTGGGATTCTCCACGGTGAAATTGCCAATCACCATTTTCCCGTTCGGTTTGAGGAACGTAAAGAATTTTTTTAATGCTCGCTTAAAAATATTGTCATTGAAATAATCAAATAATCCGGCAGACCAGATCATGTCGTATGTTTTTGTCGGCGAAAAACGAAAAACATTTTTGTGTGAGAAATGAATCTGATTTAGAAAATCACGACAAAGGTTCTTGGCATAGTTGATGGCCTGGATGTCCTGGTCAACACAATCAATCTCGAGTTTTGTCCTCCCAAGAACTTTGAGGGCTTCATACATATCCCGACCCGGGCCGGATGCTAGGTTGAGAATATGGCTGGTTGAAGGGGCCTCCATTTTTGTTTTCCATAAGTGGTCAAGGAAAAATGATAGTCGGTTTCTGACGGCTTTGGGCGCTTTTTGGGTATGAAAAAACTTGTCCCATTTTGCTAAATGGGGATTCGAGGATGTGTGGAAGTTATATATTTTTTCAATGATTTGATAATCGCCTGCATATCCTAACGGTTTATGGTAGGCCCATCCCTGTATGGTTTCAGGGGAAAGGGCATCTCCAAAGGCCGATCGAATCGAGTGTAATTGATCATCGGAAAAGATCTTGTATATATTTTCTCCCGAAAACTGTTGAAGAAGCGTATTCAGGATGGGGTAGTCTGTTGGGTCCGGCCCCCCTTTTTTTGAGAATGTTGAAATGAGATCGGATGTGCCTTGGGCAAGTTTTTGAATTTCTGAGGTACTACCTGGGAAAAAACCGGAAAGAGGGATAGTGGGTATAAACATAGAGAACCTCCTGTTGGTGTTTGAGGGAAATGTAGGGTTGAAAATGCGCCGGAACGTCGAGGACGTTTGGCCGTGGAAAGCACTGGGGGACTGTGTGAAAAAAATAGGAACGGAAAATATCTTAAGGTTCCCCCGGGGGAGGGTAGATGGGGAAAGTCCTGGTCCGGAATTCGTCCGCATAATAGGACAAAGCGCCGGGAATCTTGAAGGTAGACTACTTACAAAGGATTAGGAGATTTCATCAGGCATCGTTTATTCCACCAAGTTTTCCAAAATGAATGAAAAATGTAGAGGGAGGCATATGAAAAGAAATGAAACGGTCTTTTTTTATAACGAGCGGGACCTTACCTGATCCCAAGAAGGCCTGTCTAGGCAAGCAAGAATTTTGACTTCCTTCAGATAATCCGTGGTATTGGTGCCTCTGCAAATGTGCGCGATGAATGTAATGCTTTAGTTTAATTTTTCCTAACATGGCAGGGGGTAGTTGGTAGATAGTTCACGGCGGGTTGTGTCTGCATTCCAAGGATTCAGTTTGAATAAGAATGCTGGGAAATAATGAACATGCCAAAATCTAAAGATAAAAGAAAATCTAAACTCATGGTTGAAGTTCTTCAAGGTATTCCCAAACCCAAAAAAACAAAATTTCAGAAACGCCTCCTGGAGTGGTATAGGGAATTCGGTCGGGATCTCCCTTGGAGGAGGACATCGGATCCGTATAGGATTTTGGTTTCGGAGGTGATGTTGCAACAAACGCAGGTGGACCGGGTCATTCCAAAGTTTCACGAATTTCTTGGGAAATATCCTTCACTACAGGACCTGGCTCGGGCTCAACCTGATGATGTTCGAAAGACGTGGTACCCCTTGGGATACAATATCCGTCCTTACCGGCTTCATGGCATTGCCTGTGAGGCGGTTGAGCGATACGGTGGAACTATTCCTAGTAAGGCCGAAGAACTCCTCTCCATGAAAGGAATTGGTCGGTATACTGCAGGGGCCATCAGATCGTTTGCCTTTAATAAAGATGCGCCTATATTGGACACCAACGTAATGCGGGTGTTGCATCGGATATTTATTGGGCAAGGGGATCCCAAAAAACAGAAGACCCAATTATGGGTACTCTCTGAAAAACTCATTCCCAGAGGTAAAGGCTATGATTTCAATCAAGCGTTAATGGATTTTGGGGCCATGGTGTGTACCGCCAGAAAGCCCCTTTGTTTATTATGCCCTATGAGGAATCTTTGCCTCACGGTTTCATCTGATGAAAAATAGAGATCTTCAGAAGTCGTCCCCTATTGTTGTGGCCGCTGCCATTATCTGGCAGAAGGATACGATTCTCTTGTCGAGGAGAAAGCAGGAATCCCATCAAGGGGGGCTTTGGGAATTCCCAGGTGGGAAAAAAGAATCGGGAGAAACCTTGGAAGATTGCTTGCGCAGGGAGTTGCAAGAAGAGTTAGGCGTTGAAATTTCCAAGCCACGGGCATTCCATACTCTCCGTCATCAGTATCCTGATCAAGAGGTGAAGCTGTATTTTTATACCTGTTCCATCATTCAAGGGGTTCCTCAAGCCCTAGAGTGTGCTGAAATTGCCTGGGTTCACAAGCATGAATTGCTTTCCTATGAGTTCCCACCTGCAGATATTCCGGTATTACATAAAATCCTTCAAGTTGGCTATTCAGAGACGACCCAGTTTTTCTTGGGTTAGTAGCAAAATTTGATCGGACATAAAAATTGTCCTTAATATTGAAACCGTTCAAGCTACTCGGCCGGAATGGGCAAAATAATCAGGGATTGAACTCGTGGCGCCTTCCACCCCTCTGCTTCACGCAGAAGCGGACACTTATTTCCAATGCCGGACATGAAAAACGCATCAAAAAAATAAAATGATCTTTATGAACGCTTTCCCTTTGATGGGACCTTCAGTCGAATTGTGGTCATTGCTGTCTTAGTATTCTCAGATGCCATGGTTCCTCAGGAAGCGATTGCCTGGTATGGCAACAATGAGGTGGAGATGCTTTGCCAGTTTTTGGGATCGGATGGGGCCGCTTCGGCCGATTCTTCTGATTGCCCACAATGGACTGGGCTTTGATTTGCCATTTATTAAAAACCGTTCAATGATTCACCAAGTAAAACCGCCGTTTGATATCAATCTGGCAAATTTTCGCACAGAACCCGCGGACGACACGATGGACATTTGGAGTAATTAAGATATACGAGGATGGGGGAAATTGGATGTACTTGCAAACGCCTTAAATGGGCCCAACTAATCAGGAAGTGGCGGGACATGTGAGCTCAAGGATTACAAAAAGAAACGGCCGACTATTGTCTCCAGGATTCGTTTGTGACGTTTGCCTGTTATTGTCGGATGACGTTTCGTGAATCGCACGGTCAAGATAAAGTCCTTCGGGGCATGTAACTAATTGATGTAGGAAAATGATTTCTTCTATGGAGAGGAACTGCCTTGAAGGCGGCGGATTTCTTCCGCTTGTTGGTCGACTTTTTTTCTGAGATTTTGTAGCTCAGCCTTCAGTGAGTC
>DOFS01000571.1:0-4054 GCA_003523945.1 Nitrospiraceae bacterium
AAGGACGGCCTCGATACCATTTCGGCCACTGGAAATGTGCTTCGGGATTATCTCACTGACTTATTCCCGATTTTGGAGTTGGGTACGAGCGCCAAAATGCTGTCCATCGTTCCACTCATCAATGGCGGAGGACTGTTTGAAACCGGAGCCGGAGGGTCGGCCCCGAAACATGTACAGCAGTTTGTCAAAGAAGGACATTTACGCTGGGATTCCCTCGGAGAGTTTCTCGCGTTAGCCGAGTCATTTTCCCATTTGAGTCAAATTAAAAACAACAAAAAAGCAAAAATTCTGGCGGACACGTTGGACAAGGCCACCGGAAAGCTCATGGACAACCGGAAGGCCCCAGGACGTGAATTGGGGCAATTGGACAATGCGGGAAGTCATGTGTACGAGGCCCTGTACTGGGCGCAAGAACTAGCCGCCCAGAATGATGATCAGGACTTGAAAAAGCAATTCTCCCCCATCGCAAAAGAGTTGGAGTCCAAAGTCGATACAATTCTTGAAGAGATTAAAGCGGCAAAGGGACGGGCTCAGGATATTGGCGGGTATTATCGTCCGGATCCAACCAAGGTGATGGCCGCTATGCGTCCCAGCGCGACTTTCAATGCCATCTTAAGTCGCTTAGCCTAGGTTCTCAACGTAGGCTGGTCTTCCGGTATTTTTCTTATACTGGGGATGTGTGCAACGAGCCGGGTTCCAAACGGAGCCCGGCTCGTGTTTTTTGGTGGGAGGTAATTCCTGTGAGTCATGTGAAAGTTGTGGCCCTTCCCAAAATCGGGGATATTCCCATTGTCTGTAAGACCAAGCGAGACATCTCTATTGAAACCCCATTAGATGCACGGGATGACGAATCCCTCGGGTGGGGGTACTGGAATCGAATTTGGCCTTCTGAAGTAGCCTTATCCGAATGTCTCATTCATCAGTTTTTCCCAACAAAACTGCAAGGCGCCAAGGTTTTGGAAATCGGCTGCGGGACAGGGTTGGCTGGGGTTGTTGCTGCTCAGCTTGGGGCATTCACCATGTTTTCAGATATGGTGCCTATAACGCTTGAAGCGGTAAAGGAGTCCTGTCGTCTGAATCATATCAGCAATTTTGACACATGCCTGTTGAATTGGTCGGAAAAGATTGAACCGAAAAGGCATTATAATCTTGTGATAGGTAGTGAAGTTTTTTATGAAAAGGGGATTTTGGCCGGTATTTCTCATATTCTTGAACAGGTGCTTACCTCAAAGGGGAATGCCATGTTTTGTGATCCAAATAGACTTGGGCTGGATACCATCAAGCGTGGATTCAAAGAGAAATTTATTGTGGCAATAGAAGAAATCCCGCTCAACTGGCCTCCGCGAAAAGGTACCGGAGCAGAAAAGAAGGGGTTTCTTTACCAATTAACGCGCAGAAGTCAGGGGGCGTTCTGACAAAATAATTTTCACATGCTGATGGGGCCCATGAATGATGACAGGGGCTCTAAAGACCTTGATTGTCAAAAATTTTAAAGAATTAAAGTCAAAAGTTGATGGCTTTTCTAAAGCAACAACGTGAAGGGCTAGGGGCATGTTAGGTATTTTCTCATAGCAGGAGGGCGAAGGCTGTTGTGGGGTTGCATGAAAGAAGTTTGTGGCTTAGGGCAGTTAAAGGGGGGACTTCTCATCCCAACTAACTAATTTTAAATAGGTTTTTTCGAAAATGGTGTCGTGGTGTTCTCATGGGTATCGCCCGTGGTGACACTGGGACTTTTGAAAGGGGTTCATGGGTCTTTTGATTGATTGCAGCGGGAGGAGGGCATTCGTACAATGCACCGTTCCGCGCGGCAGGCGGGTTGTGCTACGTTTGTCCTTAACCATCATGAAGAGTCCCTGAAGGAAGGGTTGGATTATGGCAAAAGTTCTTGAAGGCCCGGGAATGGGCCTACTCCGAAAATGGGGGATTTCAACTCCCAACTATGCTGTCGTGACCTCGAGTGAGGAATTTGACCAATTATCCCAGGTCAATGATTGGCTCCAAAAAAGTAAACTGGTGGTCAAAGCGCATGAGGCACTTGGCTCTCGGTTTAAATTGGGTTTAGTCAAAGTGGGCTTGGATTTAGCCGCTGCGAAAGTTGCTGTGCGGGAGATGCTTGGCAAAAAACTGGAAACCATAACGATTAGGCAGGTGATTGTTTCCGAGGCAGTTGATCATAAGGAAGAATATTATGCTGCGGCCAAATCTACTCGTGATGGGGTGGAGCTGTTGGTGGCAACATGTGGTGGTATCGAAGTGGAATCCAATTGGGAGAAGGTTAAGCAGGTATCCATAGAAACCGGTGAGGCCCTCACGGATTCGGCTCTTTCTTCCCTGGTGAAAGATGCAGGGTTTTCCGGTGACACGGCTGTTAAAATGGCTGAATTTCTGAAGAAATTGTATACCTGTTTTGATAATGAAGATGCGCAATACGTGGAGGTGAATCCGGTTGTGCTAAGTGGCCAGGGAGAACTTGTGGCCCTGGATGCGGTGACCCTTCTGGACGGTGATGCCAAGTTCCGGCATAAGGACTGGACCTTTCCCTTTGCTGCTGAATTTGGCCGCGCCTATACAAAAAATGAAGAAGAAGTCATGGCGGTTGATGCCAAGGTGAAAGGCTCGGTCAAGCTCATTGAGATTCCCGGCGGCAATATTGCAATGTTACCCGCCGGTGGTGGAGCCAGCGTCTATTATTCCGATGCGGTAGTGGCCCGTGGTGGGAAACTTGCGAATTACGCAGAATATTCCGGCGATCCGCCGGACTGGGCAGTGGAAGTTCTGACGGAAAAAGTCTGCTCTTTGCCTGGCATCAAGCATATTATTGTGGGTGGAGCCATTGCGAATTTTACCGATGTCAAAAAGACCTTTGGAGGCATTATCAACGCGTTTCGTAAGGCTAAAGCGGAAGGTAAGCTTCAGGGTGTCAAGATTTGGGTGCGCCGGGGTGGCCCAAACGAATTGCAGGGTTTAGCGGCTATGCGTGCGCTTCAGGACGAGGGTTTTGATATTCAGGTATTTGACCGCAAAACGCCATTAACGGACATTGTCGATATGGCCATGGCCGCAAAATAACCTATTAGACCTTGAGGATGTAGGAGACCGTTTCGATGAGTATTCTTGCAACGAAAGACACGCATGTCGTCATTCAAGGGGGGCTGGCCGGGGTGAATGCCGCTCGTCGTATGGCTGAATTCCGGTACATGATCAAGCAACCATTAAATGTCTCTGCGTTTGTGTATCCTCCCGATGCGGGGAAGACCAACGAAATCATTTGCGGGACCGAGTTAGTGATGATCCCCATTTACAAAACCGTCGCCGAAGCCACTGCCGCTCATCCTGAGATTAATACCAGTTTGGTGTATATCGGAGCGGATCGGGCCTATGCGGGAACTATGGAAGCATTGAATGACCCGCATATTAAAACAGTCTCCATGATTACCGAAGGGGTGCCGGAAAAGGATGCCAAACTTTTGGGTAAGCATGCCCGTAAGCTTGGAAAGACTTTTAATGGCCCTTCCTCAATCGGGGTGGTGTCGGCGGGGGAATGTCGCCTTGGAGTGATCGGCGGTGCCTTTGATAATTTGGTGGCCTGCAAGCTGTATCGTCCGGGTTCGTTTGGGGTTATCACCAAGTCAGGGGGATTGTCGAACGAGATTATTTGGATCTGTTCGCAATTTGCAGACGGCATCACGACGGCGATCGGTATCGGTGGTGATGCTTACCCGGGAACCGACTATGTCAGCTATCTGGAAATGTTTGAAAACGATCCGCAGACCAAGGCGGTCGTGATTGTCGGAGAAATGGGCGGAGATTTGGAAGAACGGGCCGCCGAATGGTACGGGGCGAAGAAGCGCCGGATTAAATTACTTGCGGTCGTGTCAGGCTTCTGTCAGGAGAGTCTTCCAAAGGGGATGAAGTTCGGGCATGCCGGGGCGAAAGAAGGATTGAAGGGTGAAGGGTCTGCTCGGGCAAAGTCTGAAGCGCTGAAAAAAGCTGGGGCAATAGTGCCTGAAACCTTTGGGGCTCTGGGACCGGCCATCAAGGCCACCCACGAAGA
>DOFS01000571.1:4229-6045 GCA_003523945.1 Nitrospiraceae bacterium
ATGCCGAAGCTCCCTAAAACTGTTCAAGAGAGCATGAAGGAAGGGGAAGTGCTGGTGACGCCCCTGATTCGTTCGACAATCAGTGACGATCGCGGCGATGAGCCGCTCTATCAGGGATATCCGGCTTCTGAACTGATTAATAACGGCTATGATATCCCTCATATCATCGGCTTGTTGTGGGACAATCGCCTTGTCTCCAAACAGGAAGCTGAAATCATTAAGCGCATTATCATGCTGTCGGCCGATCATGGCCCATGCGTGAGTGGAGCCCTGACGACGATTATCGCGGCTTGTGCCGGAATCGGATTATCTCAAGCGGTCGCAGCCGGCATGATTATGATCGGCCCACGCTTTGGTGGAGCGGTGACGGATGCAGGGCGATGGTTTAAGTATGCGATTGACAATAAACTTTCAGTCGACGATTTCCTCGTCTATATGAAAAAAAATGTGGGACCGGTTCCGGGGATCGGTCATCGCGTCAAAAGCTTGAAAAACCCGGATAAGCGGGTGAAGGAACTGGTTGGTTATGTGAAAAGTTTGAACATGGCCACTCCCCATTTGGATTTTGCGTTGGAAGTCGAAAAAGTTACCGCAGTTAAAAAAGATAATCTTATCCTCAATGTCGATGGAACCATGGCGGCAGTATTAGTCGACATCGGATTCCCGGTTGATAGCCTCAATGGCTTCTTCATTTTGGCGCGAACCATCGGGATGATTGGCCATTGGACGGACCAAAAGCGGCAGGGGAGTCGGCTCATCCGATTGTTTGATTATCTGGTAAATTATGCCTCTCCAAAGCGGCGAGAGGTGCCACCGTTAAAGTAATGCCGGTTAAAGTAATACCGGGTTAGTGGTCGATCTTGGTTAAAACTTATCCATGTTGAACTGAACCCAGGAGATAGTGCTATGTCACTAGAAATGGTCAAACAACTCTATGCCTCAATGCCGGGAATCGTGGACAAAGCTCGCAAAGCGTTTGGGCGTCCTCTCACGCTGACAGAGAAGATCCTGGTCAGCCATGCAGATAATTTTGATACACAAGTCTGGGAACGTGGAAAGGCCATGTTGGCTCTTCGCCCCGATAGAGTCGCGATGCAGGATGCGACGGCCCAAATGGCCATGTTGCAGTTTATGCAAGCGGGGAAAGATAAAGTCGCTGTTCCGAGTACTATCCATTGCGATCACTTGATCAGGGCTGAAGTCGGATCGGAAAAGGATCTTCTGCGCGCATGTGATGAAAACAGGGAAGTCTATAATTTTCTGGCGTCGGCCGCGAAAAAATATGGGATCGGATTCTGGAAGCCGGGGGCCGGGATCATCCATCAGGTGGTGTTGGAAAATTACGCATTCCCTGGCGGATTGATTATTGGAACGGATTCGCACACGCCAAACGGTGGCGGGTTGGGAATGTTAGCGATCGGTGTCGGTGGAGCCGATGCGGGTGAGGTGATGGCGGGTCTCCCATGGGAGGTTCTTCATCCTAAGCTTATCGGCGTGAAGTTAACCGGAAAGTTGAGTGGCTGGGCTTCGCCCAAAGATGTCATTCTGTATATTTGTGGCCTCCTGACTGTGAAGGGTGGAACCAATAAGATCGTCGAGTACTTTGGCCCGGGCGCGGAAACCATCAGCGCGACAGGGAAAGGCACGATTACCAATATGGGAGCTGAGCTGGGAGCCACGACTTCTATTTTCCCGTTCGATCAAAAAATGGTGGCGTATTTGAATGTCACGGAGCGGGCTGACATTGCCAAATTGGCCGAAGCGAATCGGAACATGTTGGTTGCCGATCCTGAAGTTTATCAGTCTCCGGAAAAAT
>DOFS01000571.1:6143-15107 GCA_003523945.1 Nitrospiraceae bacterium
CGGAAAAATACTTTGATGAAATTGTCGAAATCGATTTGTCCACTCTTGAGCCTCATGTGGTGGGACCCCATACCCCTGATTTGGCGCGTCCTATTTCCAAAATGGCCGCTGAAGCCAAGGAAAAAGGCTATCCAGTTCAATTAAAAGCCACATTGGTCGGAAGCTGTACCAATTCATCATATGAAGATATCGGTCGTGCAGCGCATATTGCCAAACAAGGGTTACAGGCTGGACTTAAAGCCAAAACGGCCTTCCTGGTCAGCCCGGGATCGGAACGAATCTACCACACCATGAAGCGGGAAGGATTTTTGGAGACCTTTGAAAACATGGGTGCCACGGTCTTGGCAAACGCCTGTGGGCCCTGCATCGGGCAATGGAAACGCGCCGATGCCGTAAAAGGCAAAGCCGACTCTATTGTCAGTACGTTTAATCGAAACTTTCCTGGACGAAATGATGGAGTCAGTGAGACGTTATCCTTCCTGGCCAGTCCTGAGGTGGTGACGGCCTATGCATTTTCAGGGGATTTGGGGTTTGATCCGATCAAAGGCACCTTAAAAACCGCCGATGGGAAAGACTTCAAATTTGTGGCCCCTCAGGGAGATGAATTGCCGGCCAAGGGTTTTGCAAAAGGAGAAGAAGGTTTGGTTCAACCTGCTGAGGATGGTTCCAAGCTTCAAGTGGACATCCCTCCCACCAGTGAACGACTGCAATTATTGAAACCTTTCCCTAAATGGGATGGAAAAGATTTTGAGAAGTTGCCGTTATTGATTAAAACCAAAGGGAAGACGACTACCGATCATATCTCTCCCGCCGGTCCGTGGCTCAAGTTCCGGGGGCATTTGGATAAGATCAGTGACAACATGTTCCTTGGGGCCAATAATGCCTTTACAGACGAGGCCGGAAAGGGCAATGATGTTTTGACGGGTGAGTCTGGATTGACCCTTGCGCAAATTGCCAGAAGATATAAAGAAAAAGGGTTGGGGTCGTTTGTCGTCGGGGATGAAAACTATGGTGAAGGGAGTAGCCGGGAACATGCGGCAATGTCTCCAAGATTTTTGGGAGTCCAAGCTGTCCTGACCAAAAGTTTTGCCCGCATTCATGAGACGAATCTCAAGAAGCAAGGCATCCTTCCTCTGACGTTTGCCGATCCCAAGGATTATGATCAAATTGAACAAGAAGACCGAATAAGCGTGAAAGGGCTTAGTGGCCTTGCACCGGGTAAACCGGTTCAGGTGATCCTTCACAAGAAAAATGGGCAAGAGGTGGTCATTCAAGCCAACCATAGTATGACTGAACAGCAAATTGCGTGGTTTAAGGCTGGTTCAGCATTGAATGCATTGAATTAATCCCCACTCGCAGGGGGAAGACAGATTGTTGATAGCCATCAGAGAGATTTAGCAATCATTTAGGGTAGTATTTGTGAGTTATGCCTGACACATTGGATAAAAAGCATACGCTGAATCAGGAAGAAATTCTCCAACCAAAGATGGTCACGGTGGAGATTGAAGGGAAACCATTTCAGGTTCCAGCCGGTATCACGTTGATCAAGGCCCTGTGGTATGCGGGGCAGGATGTGATTCGCGGTGTGGGATGCTTGGGCGGGTTTTGTGGCGCTTGTGCCACCTATTACCGTACCAAAGACGACCCCAAGGTCAAAACCTGTTTAGCCTGCTCTATGGCAGTTGAGGATGGCATGTCCTTTTCGTTCATGCCGGCTTTTCCGGCGAGAAAAGCCACCTACAATCTACTTGAACTCAAAGACCCTAAACAGGATTTGTTTGCGCTCTATCCGGAAGCACCGCTCTGTCGGAATTGTAATGCCTGCACAGAGGCCTGCCCGCAGAATATTGATGTGCGGGAAGGGGTGTGGAAAGCGGTGTTTGGTGATTTCAAGACGGTCTCTGAAATGTTCATGGACTGTGTGATGTGTGGACTATGCGCGCCGGTCTGCATCGCTGATATTGCACCCAATCTGGTTGCGCTCTATGCGAGTCGTGCTCAAGGTGTGCATTTCACCGAAAAACCGGAAGGGCTTTCCAAGCGGATCGAAGAGATTTCCGATGGACGTTTTCAGCAGGAATGGGATCGCATCCTCAAGTTATCAGATGAGGAATTGCAAAATACTACCGCCTCAACAACCTAAAACAGATTTGCCCTCGATTTCTATGGAACTTACCGAACAAAGAAATTTAGTTCATAAGACCCGAGACGCCCGTCGGTCTATAAGCTTCCCCAAACTTTCCCCAGCCGAGCGCGATAGCCTCATCAAGAAATACCATCCTGATCATCGGGCTCATGCCTACCGCCCGATAATCTTTGGTCCCAATGCCGGTCAACTGACCGTGACCGAAGTGGCCACTCTGTTAGAAGGGGAAAGTCCAGTTCCGGCTGATCTTGATCTCACTCCGGATTACTCAGTGGATGTCCTTGTTGTTGGCGGAGGAGGAGCGGGGTGCGCGTCCGCGCTTCATGCCCATGCACAGGGAGCCAACGTGTTGCTGGCCACGAAGTTGCGGCTCGGGGATTCTAACTCGGTGATGGCCCAAGGCGGGATGCAAATTGCTGTCGCGTCTGATGATTCGCCTGTTCAGCATTTTTTGGACACCTTAAAGGGTGGCCATATGAAAAATGATCACCAATTGTTAAAGGTCATGGTGGAAGAAGGGCCGTCAATTGCGAAATGGCTGTTGGAATTAGGCGTCTTATTTGATCGTGACGCGGATGGCAATCTGCATGTGAAAAAAGGGGGAGGCAGCTCAAAGGCCAGACTGTTGACCTGCTCCGATTACACCGGTTTGGAAATAATGCGGGTTCTGAAGGATGAGGTTCTGAACCAGAAAATTCCGTTATTGGAATTCGTCGCCGCTGTGGAATTATTAAGCGATGCCAAAGGTGCGTGTACGGGCGCGGTGCTGAAGGACTTGGACAACAACCGGTTCATCGTCGTTGCTGCAAAAACGGTGATTATGGCAACAGGCGGAATCGGTCGGTTGCACATTCAGGGATTTCCGACCAGCAATCACTTCGGGGCGACAGGGGATGCCCTGGTTCTGGCCTATCGTCTTGGTGTGCCTCTCGTTCAAATTGATACCTTTCAATACCATCCTTCCGGTGGCGTGTATCCTGAGCAATTAGTCGGCGCACTGGTGACAGAAGGCATTCGATCCGAGGGCGGCCATTTAGTGAATGCGAAGGGGGAGCGCTTTGTGAATGAATTGGATACCCGGGATGTCGTCTCCTCGTCCATCATTCGGGAATGTGAAGAGGGGCGAGGAATTCGAACGCCATCAGGGAGAGTGGGGGTCTGGCTCGATACGCCGTTGCTAGATGTAGAGCATGGACCAGGAACCTTGGACAAGCATTTTCCCGCGATGGTACGGCAGTATGAGCGCTACCAGGTCGATATCCGGAAAGATCCGGTATTGATTTATCCCACGCTGCACTATCAAAACGGGGGCGTCAAGATCGATGTGAATGGAGAAACTCCTGTAGCCAATTTATTTGTGGCGGGAGAGGCATCCGGCGGATTGCATGGGCGAAACAGGTTGATGGGAAATTCCTTGTTGGATTTAATGGTCTTTGGGAAACGAACAGGTATTCTTGCTGCTGAGCGGGCCAAGTCTCTGCCGAACAGCTCATTGACATTAGACCATCTGAAGCGGTTTCGAGCCGAAGCCAAACGGCATCAGGTGTCTGCTGGCGTCATCTCCCCCATGGTCTTGCCGGCCTATACCAATAAATAAATATCGAGTCGATTGATCACCAACCGGGATATCGTCATCGCCGATTGTTCCGATCTGTGTAGAACCTACGAAGGGGACCTATGAATATCCACGAGTTTCAAGCCAAACAGCTATTTGCGCAATTTGGGATTCCTGTTCCCAAAGGCAAGGAAATCAAAAACGTCAAAGCGGCTGAAAAATGGGCCTCGGTCCTTGATACACCGGTATTTGTCGTGAAAGCGCAGATCCATGCCGGGGGACGTGGCAAGGCCGGCGGTGTCAAATTGACCAAAAATAAAGCTGAAGTGCCGGAGCTAGCCAAGGAAATTATCGGGAAAACCCTGGTCACCCATCAGACCGGTCCCAAGGGACGAAAAGTTCGACGCCTACTCATTGAAGAAGGTGCCGGAATTGCCAAAGAACTGTACCTGAGTTTACTGGTGGACCGGGAATCAGGCTATCCGACGTTTATTGCCAGTACCGAAGGCGGCATGGACATTGAGGAAGTGGCGGAACACACACCGGATAAATTGCTGAAAGAGTCCATTGATCCGGCAGTGGGATTCCAGGGGTACAATGGAAGGAATCTGGCGTTCGGCTTGGGGCTACCAGAGCTTGAGCCCGCCGTGGTAAAGCCATTTTTTCAAATGTTGGAAAACCTGTACCGCTTGTTCATGGAAAAAAACGCGTCGCTGGTGGAAATTAATCCATTGGTTATCACCACGGATAAACGCCTGGTCGCGTTGGATGGAAAAGTCTCAATTGATGACAGTGCATTATTTAAACATCCCGATGTTCAAAAGTTTAGGGATTTACACGAAGAAGAACCGTTAGAGATCGAAGCGGGTAATAACAATCTGAATTATGTCAAACTTGATGGAGACATCGGCTGCATGGTCAATGGGGCGGGTTTGGCCATGGCAACTATGGATGTCATTAAGTTGGCGGGTTCCGAGCCTGCGAATTTTTTGGATGTGGGTGGTGGAGCGACAAAAGAGACGGTCGCAGCAGGGTTTCGCATCCTGTTGAAAGATAAAAAGGTGAAGGGCATCTTCATTAATATTTTCGGCGGGATTGTGCGTTGCGAGCGCATTGCCCATGGAGTGATTGATGCGGCGAAGGAAGTGGGCATCAAGCTTCCCGTGGTGGTACGTCTCCAGGGAACCAATGCGGAAGAAGGCCGCAGACTTCTGGCCGAATCCGGCTTGAAAGTGGAAGGGGTCGCTGACCTTTGGGAAGCTGCACAACGGATTGTCGCTCTCCGAAAAAAGAAATAATCAACCTGATTGTGGAAATATACTCCTTGATTGGTGAAAGGTGACGTGGCATGAGCATTTTGGTGAATAAAAATACCCGGGTTGTCGTTCAAGGGATCACCGGCAAAGAAGGGTCCTTTCATGCGACCCAGTGCAAAGCGTACGGAACACAAGTCGTGGCCGGCGTGACGCCGGGCAAAGCCGGGCAGGAAGTAGAAGGCATTCCGGTGTTTAATACCGTTCGTGAAGCCGTCAAGAAGACTGAAGCCACTACCTCATTAATTTTTGTGCCACCCCCCTTTGCCGCCGATGCAATTTTAGAAGCCGCCGATGCCGGGATATGGCTCATCATTTGTATTACAGAGGGGATTCCCGTCAATGATATGGTTCGGGTCCAGCGGGCACTCTATGGGAAAGCCACGCGCCTGATTGGCCCCAATTGTCCAGGGATTATTACAGCCGAAGAATGCAAAATCGGGATCATGCCTGGGTTCATTCATAAGAAAGGGCGGGTGGGCGTGATTTCAAGAAGTGGGACATTAACCTACGAAGCCGTCAACCAGCTGACCAATTTGGGTCTTGGCGAAACGACCTGCGTCGGCATCGGTGGCGATCCGCTCATTGGAACAGGGTATATCGATTTATTGCAGATGTTCCAGGAGGATGATGAAACCGAAGCGGTCGTGCTGATTGGGGAAATTGGTGGCGATGCCGAGGAACGGGCTGCGGCCTATATTAAAAAAGAGATGACCAAGCCGGTCGTGAGTTTCATTGCCGGAATAACGGCACCTCCAGGAAGACGGATGGGCCATGCCGGCGCCATTATTACCGGAGGAAAAGGCACAGCAGCCGATAAAATGGCTGCTCTGGAATCGGCCGGGGTGCGGGTGGTAAAAAACCCGGCTGAAATTGGTGAAGTGGTGAAGTCAGTCTTGGGTTGATCATTCTATCTATCTTTTCCTGGCACTCTTATGTGCTCATCTCATTGCTGCAGTCTTCTCCTATCCTGACTGAATAATCAGCAGGGCCACCTTTATCTTTCGGTGTTCACGGCTTACCCAAAAAACATCATCCCCTGAACCCATCAGAGTGTGCCTTGTCGTTCTCTGTGGCCCTCGCCCTCTTGGGATGATGTCCGGGTAAATGGAAGAGCCTCTGCGAGCGTTGCACTCTATTAGTTAAAATGCGAAAGCCAACAGGATTTCTAGCATTGGCGTGGGAGGTTCCAGTTAGAAACGATTCCGGGTCCAGTCGTAAGGAGTGTTGATCAATGTCCCGAAAATATCTGGCATTTGATATCGAAACGGCAAAAATCCTGCCCGAAAATTTTGGAGACTTACATGATCACCGGCCACTCGGCATTACTTGTATGGCAACCTGGTGTAGCGATGAATCCTCGGCGGTGACGTTTTACTCGAAAAATGCAGATGGGTCTCCCGCGCTACAAATGACCAAAAAGGATGTCACCGCCTTTGTCGAGCATCTCAAAAACAAATTGCAGGAGGGCTATACCATCATCACCCACAATGGGCTGGGGTTCGATTTCGTGATTGTGGCGGAAGAATCCGGGCGGGTTGATGATTGCCGTGAATTGGCGATGAGCCACGTGGACATGATGTTTCACTTCTTTTGCGGGAAAGGGTTTCCTATTAAGCTCAACGCCGCGGCGAAGGCCATTGGCGTGAGTAAGCCTGAGAATGTGGATGGCTCCGTCGCCCCGAAGCTGTGGAAAGATGGTGCCTTCCAGACGGTCTTGGATTATGTGGCTCAGGATTGTCGGTTAACGTTGGATGTGGCCGAAGCCAGCGAACAAGCGAAAAAGATCAGTTGGATAACCGGACGTGGCACAACATCCCATTTTGAATTGCCTGGTGGATGGCTGACTGTTCAAGAAGCCTCCAAGTTACCTCTGCCTGACACGTCATGGATGGATAAGCCATGGCCGCGATCAAAGTTTACGGTGTGGTGGTGAGCATGGAAGATACAACTTTGAGTGTGTGAATGGTCATAGAAAAAATCGGAAAAGGAAGGAGAAAGTATGTCTGTATTGATTGGTCAGAATTCAGTAGTTAGCGTCAATTATAAACTCACCGATGATGCCGGTAAGGTGCTGGATAGCTCAGATGGGTCAAAGCCAATGGTGTATTTGCATGGTGCGGGGAATATCATCCCCGGGTTGGAGAAGGCGCTGGCGGGTAAAGGAGAGGGTGATGCTCTGAAGGTTAGGATTGAGCCTGCCGAGGCCTATGGCGAGGTCATTCCTGATGGTATCAAGACCATCGAAAAGGCCGCATTTGAGGGGGTAGAATCGGTTGAACCGGGAATGGTCTTTGAGGCCCAGGCGCCGGACGGCACGACGCAGCAAATTATGGTGGTGAAAGTGGATGGGGATAAAGTTACCATTGATACCAATCATCCATTGGCCGGGGTCGCGCTCAATTTTGATATTAAAGTTGTGAGTGTGCGGGAAGCGACAAAACAAGAACTTGAGCATGGGCATACTCATGAGCACGGGCATGACCACTAGTTTTTGGCCGAGTCTTTTTAAATAGTATGGTAGATGCAGGGTTTCGCCCCTGCAGACGAGCTCCTTTTGTTTCGGCAAAAGGAGCCAAAACCAATGACGCCCCGTCCTGTCTCAACAGATATGGTGGACGCAAGTTTTGGGAGAGCGGTCCAACTCGCTGCGCTCAGACAAGGCCCGCCGTTAGATAAGAGCGTCCACCAACCTGGACAGGACGGCAGGCGTCGATGAGCGAGGTACCCAGATAAGAAGTCTTTATAAATAATCTGGAGTAACTATCAATAAAGACAAGGCCAGATTTCATGAGAGAAACAGCGGACTGAATTGTCATTTTTGCTGCTACGAAAAATTATATTGACTTGAACTACGCAGAGATCATCACCATCGAGCCGGGCAAACGCAGTGGGAAACCCTGTATTAGAGGGATGCGTACCACTGTCTCGGATGTACTGGAATGCTTGGCTTCAGGGATGACGGAAGACGAAATTGTTAGTATTTTCCCTGAATTGACCAAAAATGATATTTACGCCTGTCTCCCGTTTGCCGCCGATCGTGAGAAAAAGCTTTCTCCTCCCGTAGCTTGAAGCTGGTTTTGTCGATCGAGGGGGAAAGGGAAGTCATCGCAATTTCAAGCATCCCAGTGGAGCAAAGATTACAATTAGCGGCAATCCGGGGCATGATGCAAAGATGTATCAGGAACGAGATGTCGAAAAGGTCATTCGTGAGGTGACACCATGAAAAAAAGTAATCATTATCTTAAAATTGTGGAATGGTCAGAGGAAGACCAGTGCTATGTGGGTACATGCCCAGGCTTGATGCTTGGTGGTATTCACGGGGACGATGAGGCAAAAGTGTATAAGGAGCTGTGCCAAGCAGTAGAAGAGTGGATTGAAATATATCAAAAGGACCAAGACCCTCTTCCTGAATCCACTGCAGGAAAAGAATATTCCGGAAAATTTGTCGTCAGAGTGGGCAGGGATCTGCACAAAGCCTTAGCCATAGACGCCCTCCGTCATGGAGAGAGCCTCAACGCCTATTGTGTCAACAAACTTCGAGAAGAAAGGTCTCCTAACGAGGGGAACAGGCGGATGCAGGGGAGTTCTCGAAGGGCGTGTACGCCTTCCTCCTCAAAAAAAACGCTGATGCATCCATCAAGAAGATTCCGTGAAAATCGGGATGACGTTTGACGCACGGGAAGCAAGTTGCATCTCTCGAGCGATTGTCGTGAAGAAAGTGGAGGATGCGGTCACCACCGGTATCAGGTATCCATTAGCCGGAGTCGCGCTCAATTTTGATATTAAAGTTGTGAGTGTGCGGGAAGCGACAAAGCAAGAACTTGAGCCTGGGCATACTCATGAGCACGGGCATGACCACTAGCAGGATGTTGAAAAAGGTCGCCAGCGGCGTTCTCGGCGCTTGGTCGTGCTCACGTACTTAGCGTACGCTCCGCTCGCCCAATCAC
>DOFS01000571.1:15237-20293 GCA_003523945.1 Nitrospiraceae bacterium
CTGGACGAGCCTTTTTGAACATCCTGCAAGGTTGTATATAGATCTGATGAGATTTTATGCCTAATGGCATCAGAATCTCCCCAAATTCAGAAAGTAGAGTAGACTGGCCAGGGGAAAAAGTTATTTGGACCAATATACTCAATAGTTAAAAGCCCACATATGGCTGCACATAAACTTCATATAGCAGGAAAGACTGTCAGATTGCATGGAAGTCTTATTAATCCTAATTTTCGGACGCAGCGCGTTCTTTGCTCGGATCCTTGGGACTTTGTTTCATGATGGTTAAAAAGAGAACACAAAAAAGATTCACTTTTCTTCTGGGAACAATCACATCACTTTTATAATGCGTCCCTATCTCTACCGGAATTGTCAGCGCCACTGACGTCATATTATTGCTTCTTGAATGCAGCAAAAGCACTTCTTTCGGCTAAAAACCATCTCATAACTGAAAGCCATGGTGTTGGTGGCCGTTCTGAGCCGGGGCATAAGTCTCTTGCAAATGTAATCGTTGATTTTAAGGGGGGCGGCATACTTCCCAGTTTAAGTAAATATTTGGCAGAGCCAGATAACGCCGGTAAGAATTTCACCCTTCAAGATCTCCTTTGGCAAATACCATTTATCCATCGTGCTTACTGTCTCACCTATAAATCTGCAATTGAATTATTTATTCCATTACAAGAAAATTGCTTCATGCGGAAGGATCGTTCAAGAGAAGCCTGGTTCCAAGCCCAAATTGATAAAAGATATATAAATGCCCATACGAAGAGCGTAATCAAGCCAGGTTTTGAACTATTTGAGGAAGGAAGGAAATGCTTCATTCAGAGAAAACGACGTTTTAAGTGGTCTGGAAGGGACATAGAAAACAGCATTACCTCTTTCTCGAAATACCACAAGCAAATACGAAGAAGAGTTGTTCCAATATATTCATCAGAAAACAGATGGTATCTAAAAAAATCGGTAGTAGGCCATGGTAAGCTTGTAAATTCTCAGTTGGTCCTCATTTTTTCTGCGATGCATAGGCTAAGCGAGCTTAGCCGATATGACCCAGTTGCCTTTTCTGGGCATTTTAATGTTAATCATAACTGGCTTTTGTCTGAATTTATTCGTACGGCACCGAACCAGTTTATTTACGGAATGGCATCAGAAATCACTGGTTTGGAATTTATCAAACCAGATGCGTTCTGGAGCTTCTAACAATTTCGAAGGGATTTGGGGGTAAACTCAAAATAATGAGTAAAGGCAAGGATTTCATCTGTCAGGCAGTTTCCGACGAACCCTGACCGATGAATAATTGGTGCAAGTCAGGGAGGAGAAGGTCCTTCTAAGTGATATTCGGATTGCGAACTAAGTGAGGCACAAAGAGTTCACTCCACTTTGAATGGTGAGATCTCAGCTTTTTCCATGAACGACGCGGTAGAGGCGGAGTTGGCCGTAATCGTAGAGGTTGCCGAGTAGCTCTTTGGCGCCGGTGAGATTGCCAAACCCTGTTTTCTCGAAGGCCGCTGCCATTTCTAATTCCTGCTCCGGTGTCCACAGTTGGGAAAGGTCTACGGGCTCACCCGCTTGGATGGCTTGTTCCAGGTGTCCATAGATGGTGCTGGTGACTAACCCACGCTCCCTGGCGATTTGTTCGACCGAATGCCCCGCCAGAAAATAGCGTAAGGTTTGATTGACGGTATCTCCAAGCGGCCTTTTTCTGGCCGGCCTGTTGAAAAAGTCTGCCAGCGGCGTTCTCTGGTCTTGGTCGTCCTCACGTACTTCGCGTACTCTCCGGGCGCCAATTCCCCTGCGGCCTTGCCCGTGGGAAAGGGGGTCTTGGCGTCCATGGGATTGGGCGGGTGAAATTGTGGACCTTTCTGAACTGGCCGTTTCTTCATCACCTTCTAAATCGTGTTGGTTCTTAAAATCTTTTTGATTGGTCGCCGGGGTCTGATTCCCTAAAGAAGGTGCAGGGGAAAGATTTGACTCTTTCGGAATGGTCAGGGGGGCGTAGTCCTCCAGGTGTCTTGCAATAACGGCGAGAAACTTGGGGCCAAACTCCTGTAGTTTCCGATTCCCTACTCCACTAATCTGAAGAAATTCCTGTTCATTGGTCGGATAGTCCCGTGCCATCTGGCGTAACGCCACGTCGGAGAATATGACATAGGCAGGGACGTCTGCCTCATCGGCTAAGGTCTTACGCAGTTGGCGGAGGCGAGTGAATAACATCTCGTCGTGACCCAGGTCCTCGACAGAGGATGGATTCCGCTCTGGTGTGCTCATGGGCTTGGTGAGCATGAGTGTCTTGGGCTCTTGAAGGAAATGCTGGCCCTGGTCGGTGACTTCCAGCACCGTGAATGGGTCTGCCGTTTGATGGAGATATCCCAGCCGTATGAGTTCCCGACTGATGGAAGCCCATTCGGGCCGGCGGTGGGCTGTCCCTTTCCCGTAGCTGGTTAACCGATCATGACCCCATCGGCGGATTTTTTCGGTGTTAGCTCCAGTGAGGACGCCGATGATGTGATTGAGTCCAACGCTAAACCCGCTTGTTCCGCATACCTCTTCAACGCAGGAGAGCACGGTCTGCGTGGCCTCTGTGGCATCGAAGGTGTCCCTGGGCGTCAGGCAGTTATCGCATCCGCCACAGTTTTCGGATTCAACATGTTCTCCAAAATATTGGAGCAACGTGCGGCGCCGGCATGTGGCACACTCCGCATAGTGCACCATTTCCTGTAATTGCCTATTGGCGATCTGCTGTTCCTGGAGGTTAGGTTTCTCATTGATGAAGCGTTGCTGTTTGACCGTATCCCCGGCGCTGAAGAGCAGGACGCACTCGCTTGGCAGGCCATCGCGCCCGGCGCGGCCGGTCTCTTGATAATAGCTTTCGAGGTTTTTTGGTAAATCGTAGTGAATGACAAATCGCACGTTAGGCTTGTTGATTCCCATTCCGAAGGCAATGGTGGCGCAGATCACCTGGGTCTCATCACGAAGAAACAATTCTTGATGCCGTGTGCGCTCCTCGGCACTCAGTCCTGCATGATAGGCCTGTGCGTTGATGCCATAATGCTGTAATCGTTCCGCCACACTTTCTGTCGTCTTCCGGCTCTGGCAGTAGAGAATTCCGCAGTCCTTGGGGCGTTTCCGGAGAAACGCGAGGACTTGTCCAAACGGATTGTCCTTGGGCTGCACCTGGTAGGTCAGATTGGGCCGGTTAAAACTGGCCACGTAGCATGCCGGATCACGCAAGCGCAGGAGTGTCACAATGTCTTTTTGCACACGCTCCGTGGCCGTGGCGGTGAGTGCGATAATCGGGAGGGTAGGGACCTGATCTCGTAGTTCTACGAGTCGCCGGTATTCGGGCCGGAAATCATGCCCCCATTCACTGATGCAGTGGGCTTCATCAATGGCCAGCAAATTAACCTGGAAATTCCTGAGCAGGCTGAGGTATCCGGGGAGCATGAGCCGTTCCGGAGCCATGTAGAGCAGTCGGTAGTCACCCTGGTGTAGACCCCGTAACCGTGCCTGAGATTCCTGCGCGGTCAGAGAGGAGTTGAGAAACGTTGCGGCAATTCCATTGGCCCTGAGTCCATCCACTTGATCTTTCATCAGGGCAATGAGCGGGGAGACAACGATCGTTAAGCCAGATCGGGCCAGTGCCGGTAACTGAAAACACAGCGATTTTCCTCCCCCTGTAGGCAAGAGTGCCACCACGTCCCGCTCAGCGAGGACATCCCGAATGATCTCTTCCTGTAAAGGCCGAAAGGCGGTGAAGCCAAAATGTTCCTTTAACAGAGAGTGAAGGGGATGGTGTATTGAGGTCTGTGGGTGTGGGGAATTGGTGTGTTGATGAAATTGGGTGTTTTTCACAATTGGAGTTGTCGTAAAAATTGGGTATGTGGATGACTTGTCTTGATCATGAGTCGACCTCTATCCGGGAGTGAGCCTAGCCATATTGCGGTCTGCCACGAGGCACGATTTGTGGAGAGATATCACCTAGTTACCCTGCCGCGGCTCTTCATTTCTTACACCTATCCGTTTCACCGGTCTCCAGCGAGCTTTCTCCGATTTTTCTCATTTTCTTCAATATTTGTGCAGGTTTTCCCCAACTGAGGATGGTGCAAGATTTGTCATATTGCTTCATCGGTAAAGAGGCTGTCTACCTCTTTTCGCCGCAAGACTCTCGACATTATGAGGAAATCTGGGGCATTGGACAAGAATCACAGGAAATTGCCGACAAGAAAGAAGTAACCTTTGGTGATGACATGCATGTAACCGAACGAATGCAAGATACCACGCTGGTCTTGATGATTTCAGGCCGAGTAACCGTGTACTCCAGGAAAGTCTTTCAGGGGATGGTGAGGGCTGCCAGTTTCTCTGGCGCCAAGCATATCATTTTCAACATGCAGGGAGTCACGTACATGGACACCGTTGCCTTGGGTGTATTGGGGCTTGCCTACCTCGACCTGAATCAACATCATGTGGCCATGAGTGTTGTTGAACCTAGACAGCCGGTTAAAACTCTACTTGAAAATGCCAATTTTTCTGAACTCATTCCCACGTATCCCACCGAAGAGACGGCTTTGAAAGCCATCCAATAAGGGGCTGTTGAAAAAGGCCGCCAACTGCGTTTTCGCCATTTTTCCGTGCTCACATACTCCGTGTACGCTCTGCGCGCAAAAATGGCTGTGGCCTTGCTGGACGGGCTTTTTTGAACCGACCCGAGGCCTCTGGCCTTCAAGGTTGCCATGGGGGGTTTTGCCTATGGAGAACAGTAGTATTCAACACTCCCAATAGATTTCCGGGTGCGCTTCTCCTTTTTCATCGTATAAACTGATGTGAGTCAATTAGATCAGCTCCGGGGCTGGAGAGTGGATTCGAGCCTAAGCTGAACCGAGCGGAATCTTCAGGGATTTAATGAAATTCTGGTGACCATGAGCATTCAATCGGCAGGAAAGGGAGAATATGGTATCCTCGTCTGGACCTGCCAAAGAGGGGACAAGTCCGGGAAGAGGATATGTGATGACGGACTAAGGGCGACTCGTCTGAAGTTCTGGAGTTTATCAAAGAGAAGCCATCG